>NZ_JAKRFU010000081.1:0-1034 GCF_022347845.1 Pseudoalteromonas sp. McH1-42
ATATAGGCCGATCCACCAGAGGATAATCGTCGCCAGTAAAGAGAGTAATAACAGTATATCGAGCCGGTTGGGGCATCGACTTTTACTATGTCTCAGACCTGTAACTCCACCCAACCTAGTACAGCTCATTAGTAGAATTATGCAGCCTCAAGGTAGCCAACTGGAGTCATGTCTTCCAGCGCATCGTGAGGCCTTTCATAATTGTAAATTTCTAACCATTCATCTGTGATTTCGCGTACTTGTTGTAGTGAATCGAACAGATATAAATCTAATACTTCTTCTCGATAACTACGATTAAAACGCTCCACAAATCCATTCTGATAAGGACTACCTGGCTGAATAAACTCTAACTTTATATTTTTGTTCTGAGCCCAACTTTCCAACAAGCTGGATGTAAATTCAGGTCCATTATCAACCCTTATTTGCACGGTTTTCCTCGCCAGGCAATCACTCGTTCAAGCGTTCTGATAACTCGCTCTGTGGTCAAACTGGTATCTACTTCGATGGCAAGTGCTTGTCGATTATAATCATCGATAATATTTAATGTTCTGAAGCGATGTCCAAAGCTTAAAGCGTCGCTCATGAAATCCATAGACCAAGAATCATTGTGCTTTTCCGGCGCACTCAACGGCTCTGGGCTACGTGCAGGAACACGGCGCTTTCCTTTTCGCCTCAAGTTGAGCTTTAGCATATTGTAAACTCGTTCAACACGCTTCTTGTTCCATGTTTTACCCTGATGCCTGAGCCGTTTAAATAGCTTAGGCAAACCCCAGCGAGGATGACGCTCTACAAGCAACAGCAGCGCATCGATTACCTCATCATCTGGTGGCCGTTTGTGGGTGTAGTAATAGACACTTCGATTTAGTCCTGCAACCTCACAAGCAAGTGCCACACTTACCCCAAACTGCTTAAGGAAATGCTCAACCCACACTCTGCGCCTGCTTGTGCTCACAGCTTTTTTGCAACGATTTCCTCAAGCATAGTGTGTTTCAGACTCAGTGTTGCAAACATGTCCTTGAGCTTGCGATTCTCTT
>NZ_JAKRFU010000082.1:0-1022 GCF_022347845.1 Pseudoalteromonas sp. McH1-42
CTTGACCATCACCACACCGATAGAAACCGATGGCCTTGTTAACGCAGCAGAAGACAATGACGTCTTAATCGCCGGTTCTGGCGCTGAGTCGGGCAACAGTGTGACGGTGACCATCACGGACAACAATTCGACAGTCAGTCGTACCGTGAACGCAGACAGTTCAGGTAACTGGACGCTGAGCGGCAGTGAACTGGACGTCAGTGGCCTGAACAATGGCACGCTGACGGTGTCTGCCACTCAGTCGGATACGGCAGGCAATACTTCGACTGCTGCGACTCAGACGATTACGCTGGATAACGCGGCCCCTTCGGCACTGACTATCACCACACCGATAGAAACGGATGGTATTGTTAACGCAGCGGAAGACAATGACGTCTTAATCGCCGGTTCTGGTGCTGAGTCGGGCAATAGCGTGACGGTGACCATCACAGATAACAATTCAACAGTCAGTCGTACCGTGACCGCAGACAGCTCTGGCAACTGGACGCTGAGCGGCAGTGAGCTGGATGTCAGTGGTCTGAATAATGGCACGTTGACGGTGTCGGCCACTCAGGCGGATACGGCAGGTAACACTTCGACTGCTGCGACTCAGACGATTACGCTGGATAACGCGGCGCCTTCGGCGCTGACCATCACCACGCCGATTGAGACTGATGGGGTAGTCAATGCCGCAGAAGACAATGACGTCTTAATTGCCGGTTCCGGCGCTGAGTCGGGTAACAGTGTGACCGTGACTATCACGGACAATAACAGTTCGGTAAGTCGCACTGTGACCGCAGACAGTTCAGGAAACTGGACGCTGAGTGGCAGTGAGCTGGACGTCAGTGGCCTGAACAATGGCACGCTGACAGTGTCGGCCACCCAGGCGGATACGGCAGGTAATACCTCGACTGCTGCGACTCAGACGATTACGCTGGACAATGCAGCACCTTCGGCCTTGACCATCACCACACCGATAGAAACCGATGGCCTTGTTAACGCAGCAGAAGACAATGACGTCTTAATCGCCGGTTCTGGCGCTG
>NZ_JAKRFU010000083.1:0-1625 GCF_022347845.1 Pseudoalteromonas sp. McH1-42
GTTAAATAACTTGATCCCGCTGGCAAACCCTGTGCCTGTATTGATCCGGGCATACCAGTCATTATTACTGTTGCGGTACAGAATATCTGCCAGACCATCGCCATTCAGTTCAACCGCCTGAATGTCTTTATATGAGCTGGTACTGCCTAAAGAGTAAAGCTCTGCAAAGGTGTCATTCCCTATTGAAACCAGGATTTTCCAGTAGTAACTGTTACGATAGCCCTGAGTGGTAATAGGGCCTGATGTCCCGCTCAGTGACTGTACCTGCGCCGCCTGCTGCTCCGCTTGTAATAACGCACTGGCTGCCGGGCCACCCACCATATTCACCGGATTCAACTGGCTCAGATTAACCGGGATAATGGGTGCTGATTCACTACGCTGTGTGACCGTACCACCACCGATGCGCTCAACCTGACCACCAAATCGATCTGCCAGACTTGAAGAGGCCCCTACATGGTTAACCTTAACCGCCATTGGGGTGGGTTCAATCCCTTTGGGAGCTTCACAGAAAGGCGGTCTTTCACAGGGTGGGTCAATATCGTCATAATAAGTACTCACTCGCACTTTAGCGAGGAAATCAGCGCGACCATCCCCATTAAAATCCATCGCCTGAAAAGTGTTGTCCTCTTTATCGTACGACATCATAGTCGCCGTTGAGCCACTCGGTGCCGACAGGTTAAACTTCAGCGCTTTTGCCTGACCACTGGCCAGACCCGTTTTAATACCTTTCTGATAAGACAGCTTGTTACCCACAAAATGCAACAGCTCCGGGTAACCATCTGCGTCTATGTCTAAAAAACGCGTATTGTCATCTGAGCTCGGCTTACTGATCCCCGTCAGTTGGGTAGTGGTGAAATTCATTGCTGACGTATGGCGCATCAGCTGCCAGTACTGGCTGCTGCCCTTCATATACAGGATGTCGTCTTTGCCATCCTTATCATAGTCAATGACTTTCCAGGTTTTGCGGAAGGTTTTCGTAGCAATATCATGAAAACGACGCTCACCCATTGAAATCCATAAACTGGTGCGCTTTATAGCGGCTGTTTCTGGAGTAGTCACGACCAATGTCTGACCCCAGACGAATGCTACCGCGCGTCTTCCAGTTAAATACAGTAGGTGACAAACAGCTGTTGTCCGACGAGCAGGCTTGCACTTTTTGCAGCGCACTTTGTGTAACGCCGGTGCCGATATAGCGGTACGTCAGCTTATACTTACGCAGCAGATTCCCTGAGTAATAGGAATCAATTTGCTTCAGGCGCTTGGTCAGGCCAACCTTGTTCCCTTTCAGATAAGAGACTTTGTTCTTATCTACACGGTCTTCCCAGGTAAAGCGGATTTCATTGCGGGTGCCGCCTGTACCATAGCCCGAATACTTCACCGCCGTCGGGTAATACTCCAGACTGCCGCTGACCTTAGTATAGTGGTAAGTATAGTAGTTACCCGAAGCATCCTGAACACGCTTCAGTGCCCAGGCAAATGCCTTACCCTGCTTTGAGTTAATCAACGCATCCGAGGTGCTGCTGTACTTACCATAGGTATATTTATTGCCTTTCACATCCGTTACCGTGAAGGCATACGGGCCTGTGCTGGTGCTGGAAGTATGGGCAATGATTTTCTGGCCACTG
>NZ_JAKRFU010000084.1:0-1325 GCF_022347845.1 Pseudoalteromonas sp. McH1-42
GAGCGCACAGGAGCGCACCAACTACCCGTTTAACTTATCGGTGAATGATTATGGCGCAGCCCATGTGTTCAGCCTGGACTTACAAATTGATGAGCAGGTAGAGATCAGCCGCATCGCAGAGTATGTGATTACGGCGCTGAGTCAGCTGACGGACACAACTCAAACACAATCAGTGAGTTCACTGAGTGTACTGCCGGCAGATGAAGTGGCCAGATTACTGACGCAGGGTCAGCGCAGCTTAGGCTACGACGACACGGCTTGTATTCACCATTTATTCGAACAGCAAGCCGCGGCAGCGCCCGAAGCAACCGCGCTGGTGTTCCAGAACCAATCCATCAGTTACGCCGAGCTAAATCAGCGGGCCAATCAGCTGGCTCATTACCTGCTGAGTGAGCAGCACATCACATCTGGCACTCTGATTGGGGTATGCAGCAGTCGTTCGGTAGAGATGGTGGTGAGCATACTGGCGATCCTCAAAGCCGGTGGGGCGTATGTGCCACTGGACCCGAATTACCCGGCCAGCCGCCTGAGCTATATGGCGGTTGATGCAGGTCTGAAGCAAGTGATTGGGTATGGCAGTGGTCTGGCCGTGGCCCAGAGCCTGATGAGCGAACAGGCAGGCACCGCCATCGATATTGCGGCCCTGACGCTTGATGATTATCCGCTGCACAACCCCGCTCTGCATCGTGCGGTACAGCGTCTTATTAGCACGCCGCATTTTATGACACTGGACAGCAACACGGTATTCCTGCACAGCGCCAACATTGCCTTTGATGCGGCAACCATAGAGTTGTGGGGACCCTTACTCAATGGCGGACGTTGTGTGCTGTATCCGCAGAACCAGCTGGACATTCATGCACTCAACACACTGATTGATAGTCAGGCCATTAACAGCATGTGGCTGACGGCCGGTCTGTTCAGTGAGTGGAGCCATCACTGTGACGGTCGCACTTCTCTGCGTTATGTACTGGCTGGCGGCGACATAGTCCACGGCGCTGATGTGATGCGGGTGCAGCAAGCATTGCCGCAGGCACAAGTCATCAACGGCTATGGCCCGACTGAAAACACCACCTTCAGCTGTTGTTACGCGATACCGACATTACATCAAAGTCAGGACATTGCTATAGGTACGCCGTTGAATGGCGATCAGGCCCTGGTGCTAAGCGATGACCTGAGTCTGGTGCCGTATGGCAGTGTGGGTGAGTTGTGTGTGGGCGGCGACGGTCTGGCACAGGGTTATCTGAATCAGCCTGAGCTGACGGCCGAGCGCTTTATTGACAATCCATTTTATGACCCCGAGGTGGCAGGCAGCGCGAAACGCCTGT
>NZ_JAKRFU010000010.1:0-245155 GCF_022347845.1 Pseudoalteromonas sp. McH1-42
TAAACGCTCAGCTTCTTCACGTTCTGCCTGTTCTTTGGCTAAACGCTCAGCTTCTTCACGCTCTGCCTTTTCTTTGGCTAAACGCTCAGCTTCTTCACGCTCTGCCTGCTCTTTAGCTAAACGCTCGGCTTCTTCACGTTCCGCTTGCTCTTTGGCTAAACGCGCAGATTCTTCACGCTCTGCCCGCTCTTTAGCAAGACGCTCGGCTTCTTCACGCTCTGCCTGTTCTTTAGCAAGACGCTCAGCTTCTGCACGCTCAGCCTGTTCTTTGGCAAGACGCTCAGCTTCTTCATTCTCTGCTTGTTCTTTAGCTAAACGCTCAGTTTCTTCATTCTCTGCTTGTTCTTTAGCTAAACGCTCAGTTTCTTCATACTCTGCCTGCTCTTTAGCTAAACGCTCAGCTTCTGCACGCTCTGCCTGCTCTTTAGCTAAACGCGCAGTTTCGTCTCGCTCTGCCTGTTCTTTAGCTAAACGCTCGGCTTCTTCACGTTCTGCCTGCTCTTTAGCTAAACGCGCAGCTTCTTCACGTTCTGCCTGCTCTTTAGCTAAACGCTCTGCTTCTTCACGCTCTGCCTGCTCTTTAGCTAAACGCTCGGCTTCTTCACGCTCTGCCTGCTCTTTAGCTAAGCGCTCGGCTTCTTCACGCTCTGCCTGCTCTTTAGTTAATCGCTCGGCTTCTTCACGCTCTGCCTGCTCTTTAGCTAAACGCTCGGCTTCTTCTCGCTGAGCCTGCTCTTCGGCCAAGCGAGCGGCTTCTCGTTCAGCTTCTTGCTGCTTTTTATCTGATTTTCCAAATCCTAACCAGGATAGAATTTTGCTCTTTTTACCCATAACTCGCTAAATACCGTTTTAGTGTGCAATCAAATTAGTGAGAACTTGTTTGCGCAGATACTCCAAATGCACTGGCCGCGCTCTGTAGGAAAACCTGACAGGCCAGGTAAATGGCTGATAACAAGCTCTATCATTACTGGGGCGACAGTGTAACATGTTCCAATAGGATGAAAAATCACAGCTTCGTGATATCTGCCTGATAAAAGCATGGCATCGCAATAAACCTTGCTATGCACCTCACCCGATGCGGTATACTGAACGCTATCTTTTGTGCTTAGTTGATAAAAAATGAGAAAGCAGCAGTCTAAAAAGCCGGTGTCAGGGCATATCCGATTGATCAGTGGGCGATTCCGAGGCCGCAAATTGCCCGTAAAAAACGTTGAAGGGCTCAGACCAACCACCGACCGAGTCAAAGAAACCGTATTTAACTGGCTGATGCAGGAGGTCAGAGACGCCAAGGTCCTAGACTGCTTTGCGGGCTCTGGCAGCTTGGGCTTTGAGGCATTGTCACGGTTTGCTCACAGCGCCACCTTCTTCGAATTTGATAAGCAGGTTGCACAACAGCTGCAACACAACGCCGATACCCTCAAGGTTGACAATGCCCGGGTCGAACAGGGCGATACCCTGATTAAACTGGCTACCCCAGCGGCACAACCGTTTGATCTGGTATTTGTTGACCCACCGTTCAGACGTGACATGGTGCAATCCTGCTGTGCTTTGCTGGAAGCCAATCAGTGGCTAAGTGAAAATGCCCTCATTTATGTCGAGTTTGAGCGTGAGAGTACGCCCACATTTCCCGAGAACTGGGCCATTTTGAAAGAAAAACAAGCCGGACAGGTTTGTTGTCGTCTCTACCAACGCACTTAATCAATTCTGCATTTACACTAACTTGCTGAATTAATAGACAGTTTAGTATAAATGCTCATGTTGACCGCGACTTCGGGGCTGTGGCATGACAGTTGGTGCAATTTTAACTATAATTTGGTCTTTACATGCGGTGATGCTTCAGCTTACAATACCGCACCATTTTTGAACCAATTGACCGTTTTTTGGTCGGTTAGAGCAAAGCTCACTAATTAGGTAGGTGAATTTTTAATGCCAGTAATTAAAGTAAGAGAGAACGAACCGTTTGACGTAGCACTTCGTCGTTTCAAGCGTTCATGTGAAAAAGCAGGTATCCTTTCAGAAGTTCGTCGTCGCGAGCACTATGAAAAGCCAACAGCTGAGCGTAAGCGTAAGAAAGCGGCTGCTGTTAAGCGTCACATGAAAAAGCTTTCTCGCGAAAACGCACGTCGCGTTAAATTATACTAATCGCTGCGAGTCTTGCATATGAGCCTGTTAGCTACGTTAAAAGACGCGCAAAAAGCGGCAATGAAAGCCAAAGACAAACCTCGTCTTACTGCTATTCGTGCTGCCCTTGCTGAAGTTAAGCAACGAGAAATCGACAACCAGACCACACTGGACGACGCAGGTATTACCTCCGTTTTAGTGAAGCTGGTAAAGCAACGCCGCGATTCTTATACTCAGTATAAAGACGCTGGTCGCGAAGATTTAGCGGACGTAGAAGCGGGTGAGATCATTGTGCTTGAGTCCTTCTTACCTCAACCTTTGAGCGAAGAAGAGATAGCAAGCTTGATCGAGTCTGCAATCGCCGATACCGGCGCCGCTGGTATGCAGGATATGGGCAAAGTAATGGGCGTGATCAAAGCAAAAGCTGAAGGTCGTGCCGATATGGGTAAAGTTTCAGGTTTAATTAAACAGAAACTTAGCGCATAAGCCCCGCATCAAGTATGATTATAAGTAAACCGAGCCTCGCGCTCGGTTTCTTCGTCTAAGCGATAGGGTAAAAATGGCAGGAAAAATCCCAAGACAATTTATCGACGACCTGTTGGCCAGAACCGACATCGTTGAATTAATCGATAACCGTATCGGTCTGAAAAAAGCCGGCAAAGATTATCAGGCCTGTTGCCCTTTTCATAACGAGAAAACCCCCTCTTTCACCGTCTCTCGTGATAAGCAGTTCTATCACTGTTTTGGCTGTGGTGCGAATGGCAATGCCATTTCATTTTTAATGGAATACGACAAGCTCGAATTCGTCGATGCCATTGAAGAATTAGCGGGTCAGTTCAGCCTGGAAATCCCCAGAGAACAAGGCCTGGGCGGACCACAAAGAAGCTTTGAAGAGAAAAAGTCCGATTACGATCTGATGCAGCAAACTGCGCGTTACTATCAGCAGCAGCTTAATCAACATCAGAAATCAGCGGAGGTTAAAGCCTACGTCACCGGGCGTGGCCTGTCACAGCAAACCATTGATAAATTTCAGATTGGCTTTGCACCGCCTGAGTGGGATCAGCTCATTCGCACCCTAGCGCGCAACCCGGCACAACGCCAGCAACTGGTTGAGTTAAAACTCGCAACAGAGAAATCACCTGGCCGCCAATTCGACTTTTTCCGCGACCGGCTGATGTTCCCTATTCGTGATAAGCGCGGCAGGGTGATCGCCTTCGGTGGTCGTATTATGGGACAAGATCAGGGCCCTAAATACCTTAACTCACCGGAAACGCGGATCTTTCATAAGAGCTTTGAGTTATATGGTTTTTATGAAGCCAAACAAGCACATCGTCAGCTCGCACAGGTACTGATAGTTGAAGGCTATATGGACGTCGTCGCCCTCTCTGAATATGGCATCGACTATGCCGTAGCAGCATTGGGCACAGCAACCACAGCGGAACATATGCAGACTTTATTTCGTAACACGGATCAGGTCATTTGTTGCTATGATGGTGACAGGGCTGGTAAAGATGCTGCCTGGCGTGCGCTGGAGCATGCACTGCCCAACTTAAAGGATGGCAAGTCATTGCGCTTTGTCTTTCTGCCGGATGGTGAAGACCCCGATTCCTTGGTGCAAAAGGAAGGTAAAGAAGCCTTTGAACAGCGCCTGTCTGACGCACAAGACTACGGCAAAGTGCTCTTTGCCCGGCTGTCAGAACAATGTGATTTAACCACAGATGCCGGTAAAGCCAAGTTACTCAGTGAAGCTCTGCCACTAATAGAAAAAGTACCCAGCGAGTATTATCAGGAGTCTTTACTGACGACTCTAGCGCGCCTGATCGGTCGTACCCGCGAGCAACTGAGTGCCAAGCTGGCGACACCGCGAAAACAGCATGCCATTGAACGTAAATTTAAAGTCACGCCAATGCGCAGGGCGATTGGTCTGTTGCTACAGCATCCAGGTCTGGCGTCAGTTGTCGAACACTTACCGGATCTGGCAGAACTCCCTTTACCCGGTATGCGCTTGTTCCTGACTTTACAGGCCACCTGTTTATCACGACCTGATTATACAACGGCACATATCCTTGAAGCTTTTAGGGACACGCCTGAATATTCGGCACTCAATAAACTGGCAACCTGGCAACATAACATTGATGAAGAAAAGCTTATTGATGAATTTAAAAACACTTTTCAGTTTATTGAAGATCAGTGTTTAAATTTGCGCCTTGAGACCTTATTAATAAAAGACAAAACAGAAGGTTTAAACAGCGATGAACGACTGGAATGCGCGCTCCTGACTCAAGCGTTAGGTGCGCGAAGAACTGGTCAAAATTAATTTTTGCTGTTATAATGTTCTATTCACTGCGTCAACCAAAATAGTGTGGTTTTTAGCTGACGCCCGTTGTAACAACTTTATCAGAGTGGAAGCAATAATCTCTATGGATCAATCTCCTCAGTCACAACTCAAACTTCTGATTCAGAAAGGTAAAGAGCAAGGTTACTTAACTTTTGCAGAAGTTAACGATCACCTTCCACAAGACATCATAGATTCGGATCAAGTAGAAGATATCATTAGCATGATCAATGATATGGGTATCCAGGTAGCAGAGTCTGCACCGGATGTCGACGAACTGATGATGCAGGAAACCACGACCGACGAGGATGCAGCCGAAGCAGCGGCTGCCGCACTGGCAACGGTAGAAAAAGAAATCGGCAGGACCACAGATCCAGTACGTATGTATATGCGAGAAATGGGCACGGTTGAACTGCTGACGCGTGAAGGCGAAATTCTAATCGCTAAACGTATAGAAGAAGGGATTAATCAGGTTCAGATCTCGGTTGCCGAGTATCCTGAAGCCATTACTTACTTACTGGAGCAGTGGGACAAATACGAAGCCGAGGAGATGCGCCTGAGCGACATCGTAACTGGTTTCTTTGATTCGTTGGAAGACGACGAAGCCCCTATTTCAGCAACGCACATCGGTTCAGAGCTGAGCGAAGAAGATCTCGACGATGAAGATGATGATGGCGATGAAGACGACGACGATTCGGAAGACGCTGATACTGGCCCAGATCCTGAAATTGCGCGCGAGCACTTCGAAGAATTAAGAACCCTGTACAACAATGCACGTAAGTGTTTTGAAGTAAAAGGCCGTGCGCATCCGGATTCACAAGCTGCGATCGCCGAAATTGGCGAGTTATTCCGTAAGTTCAAGCTGGTACCAAAGCAATTTGACCGCATGGTAAATAACATGCGTGACATGATGGATCGCGTTCGCGTACAAGAACGTATCATCATGAAACAAGCTTGCCAGATAGCGAAACTGCCGAAGAAAACCTTCATCAAACACTTCGCCAACAATGAAACCGATATGGCCTGGGTCGATGCAGAAATTGCCGCAGGTGACAAACACTCAGCTAAGCTGGCACAAGTTAAGCCAGAGATCGAGCGCTGTGTGAACAAGCTGACGGCCATTGAAGAAAGCACAGGCCTGAGCATTGAACGTATCAAAGACATCAACCGTCGTATGAGCATTGGTGAGGCGAAAGCCCGTCGTGCGAAAAAAGAAATGGTTGAAGCCAACTTACGTCTGGTTATTTCAATTGCCAAGAAATACACCAACCGTGGTCTGCAATTTTTGGATCTGATCCAGGAAGGTAACATTGGTCTGATGAAAGCCGTTGATAAGTTTGAATACCGTCGTGGTTATAAGTTCTCTACTTATGCGACGTGGTGGATCCGTCAGGCAATCACTCGCTCTATTGCGGACCAGGCACGTACAATCCGTATTCCGGTACATATGATTGAAACTATCAACAAGTTGAATCGTATTTCGCGTCAGATGCTACAGGAAATGGGGCGTGAGCCGAGTCCGGAAGAGCTGGCAGAGCGCATGATGATGCCAGAAGACAAGATCCGCAAAGTGCTGAAAATTGCCAAAGAGCCAATCTCCATGGAAACCCCTATCGGTGATGATGAAGATTCGCATCTGGGTGATTTCATCGAAGACACCACGATTGAGTCGCCGGTGGATTCAGCCACAATGGAAAGCCTACGCGGCGCCACCAATGAGGTGCTTGCTGGCCTGACGGCTCGTGAAGCAAAAGTACTGCGCATGCGTTTTGGTATCGATATGAATACCGACCATACGCTGGAAGAAGTTGGTAAACAGTTTGACGTTACACGTGAGCGTATTCGTCAGATTGAAGCCAAAGCGCTCCGGAAGCTGCGCCATCCATCGCGCTCTGATTTGCTGAAGAGCTTCCTGGATGTCAAAGGCTAAGCGCCCATTCAAAATCATTAAAGGCCGCATTTGCGGCCTTTTTAGTTTACTCACAGGTCTCAAGACCCGATTTATAAATAGGTAACAACTATGGCTTGGATCCAGATCCGCATTGATGCCGACAAAACCAGCGCCGACCATTACAGCGATTTGCTCATGGAAATCGGCTGTCCGTCCGTGACGTATATAGACGGACAAAACAATCCCATATATGAGCCTAAGCCCGGCGAAGTATTGTTATGGCCACAAACCATAGTAATTGGTTTATTTGAAGCAAATCACGACATGCAAGCGGTTGTGGACTATTTAAAGACGGCCAGTGATGTGCCGCTTAAGTACAAACTGGAACAGCTGGAAGACAAAGACTGGGAACGAGAGTGGATGGACAACTTCCACCCGATCAAATTCGGCGAGCGTTTATGGATCTGCCCCAGTTGGCGTGATGTACCCGATCCGAACGCAGTGAATGTCTTACTTGATCCTGGACTAGCATTTGGTACAGGCACCCATGCAACCACTGCGCTGTGCCTGAAATGGCTGGAGCAGCAAGACCTGAGCGGCAAAACTGTCGTCGATTTCGGCTGTGGCTCCGGGATCCTTGGGATCGCGGCAATCAAATTGGGTGCAGAGCGCGTGATCGGCATCGATATCGATCCACAGGCACTGGTTGCCAGTCGTGATAATGCCACTCGTAATGGCGTAGCCGAGCAGCTGGAAGTCTATCTGCCAGAGAACCAACCTGAGTTTTCTGCAGATATCGTAGTTGCAAATATCCTCGCTCAGCCCCTCAGAGAGCTTCACGAAGTGATCCTCGGTTTTCTTAAACCAGGCGGTGAAATTGCCATGTCAGGGATCCTGGATGAGCAGGCGCAATCTGTTGCCGATGTCTATGCCCCTTTCCTTGCACTTGATGCCATTGCGCAGGAAGGTGAATGGACCCGAGTGAGCGGAAAAAAAGGTTAGTGCCTTATCACGCGTAAAGCCCTCAGTTAACAGGCTTTACGCATTTTTTACAGCGTTATACCCACCTCATTGAAATGTAAAACGGTTAATTTTAAAACAATTATGGCCTTCAGTCAGTTTGTTATAAAAAGTCAACCCATCAAGCTCAAAAAAAAAGCACTTATGTTCAA
This sequence comes from Pseudoalteromonas sp. McH1-42, assembly GCF_022347845.1. Classification (NCBI taxonomy): domain Bacteria; kingdom Pseudomonadati; phylum Pseudomonadota; class Gammaproteobacteria; order Alteromonadales; family Pseudoalteromonadaceae; genus Pseudoalteromonas; species Pseudoalteromonas sp. McH1-42. Next base: position 7,520 of record NZ_JAKRFU010000010.1, read on the forward strand.
TTTATAGCCTTTGATTTTTGCAAAAAAAACCGTAAACTTAGCGCCCCTTGAAAAGAGGCGGATTGAACAGCAGTGCGTATTGGTCCTTACCAACTTGAAAACAACTTAATGGTCGCGCCAATGGCGGGGATCACCGACAGGCCTTTCAGACAATTGTGTCGGCGTTTAGGTGCCGGACTGGCGGTGTCAGAAATGTTGTCTTCAAATCCGAAGGTATGGAAAACCGATAAATCAATGAACCGCATGGATCACAGCGGTGAATCGGGTATTCGTTCCGTGCAAATTGCCGGAGCCGATCCTGAATTGATGGCACAAGCCGCTCAGTTCAATGTCAGTAATGGCGCGCAGATCATAGATATCAATATGGGCTGCCCCGCTAAGAAAGTGAATAAAAAGCTGGCAGGCTCAGCACTATTGCAATATCCGGAACTAGTGGAAGAGATAGTTCAGGCGGTGGTCAACGCAGTCGACGTCCCTGTCACTCTTAAAATCCGTACAGGATGGGACCCGGAAAATCGCAATGGTATTGAGATTGCCCGCATTGCTGAGCGCAATGGCATTGCGTCTTTGGCCGTACATGGGCGCACCCGTGCATGTATGTATAAAGGCGATGCTGAATATGCCACGATCAAGGCGATTAAGGCAGCGGTTGGCATTCCTGTGGTGGCTAATGGAGATATTGACTCTCCGCAAAAGGCCAAGCAGGTTCTGGAATATACGGGCGCAGATGCCATCATGATTGGTCGAGCAGCCCAAGGTCGCCCCTGGATTTTCCGGGAGATTGACCATTATTTGCGTACTGGAGAAACGCTTGCAGCGCCGGAATTATCCGAGGTGCGAAGCATTTTGATGGAGCATTTGACAAACCTCCATCAGTTCTACGGTATGCCAATGGGTGTACGCATCGCACGCAAACATGTGTCCTGGTATTTGCAGGCCCATGACCAAGAAGGTCAATTTAGGCGAGTATTCAATGCTCTGGATGATGCCAATGCGCAAGTCGAGACATTAGAACACTATTTTGAAACACTAGCAGCTAACTAAGAAAGAGACATAAAGATGTTCGAACAAAATGTGACTTCTCCATTTATCACTAACGCTCATGTTCAGTCACAAGAGAAACCGCAACCACTTCGCGATGCAGTGAAAAAAGCTGTACACCACTACCTGAAACAGCTTAACGGTCAGGACGTACAAGACGTTTATGAGTTGGTTCTTTCTGAGCTTGAAGCACCACTACTTGAAGAAGTAATGACTTACACACGTGGTAACCAGACTCGTGCTGCAATCTTACTGGGTATCAACCGTGGTACTCTGCGTAAGAAACTGAAAAAGTACGGTATGAACTAATTCAATACAGTTTGAATTATGAAATTCAAGGCGTTACCTCGACTTTTATCACGTAACGCCTTTTTAACACCCTCAATAACCCCCTCAATTTAAGTGTGCATGCTCGAGCGAGTAAAACTTGACTGAAGTACAGTCAAATGTAGACTATAGGTCAATATTTTAATTTTCAGAGTATAAAATGAAATCAAGAGAGTTAGATTTTCGTGGCATTGGAGCTGCATTAAAAGAGCACTTGTGTTTGAAAAAACAAAGTCACCTTTTAGCAAAAGGCGATTCTCTGGAAGTGATCAAGAAAATTCCAGACAACTCTATATCTCTTATACTTACTGACCCTCCTTATCACGCAACAAAAAAGAAAAATATTTATGGTGATACGCTGTTTGCCAAAGACAAAGAGTATCTAGATTGGATGGCAGAATACGCTAAAGAGTGGAGGCGTATTTTAAAGCCAAATGGTTCTTTGTTTTGTTACTGTGACTCATCTATGTCAGCTAGGCTAGAAGTGCTGTTTTCAGAAGAGTTTAATATACTTTCACATGTTGTTTGGACAAAGCCCAACGCTCCAGGCTTCGATGGCTGGAAAGGTAAAATGAAGAAAGAGAACCTGAGACAGTGGTACGGTCACTCTGAGCGTATCATCTTCGCAGAACCTGCTATAGAAGGCAATTTGCATCGTTCACCTTTTGGTCAATACCTGAGAGAGATGAGGAAAAAGTCGGGTCTATCAGGACACCAATTAACCGAACTTACAGGTGCATATGGCAAGGTTAATCATGGTGGGGCTGTATCAAACTGGGAAGCAGGAAGAAACACGCCAAGTAGAGAACAATATGACAAGATTTGCTCTGCTATTATCGGAACAGGCAAAGTTGACTCAATGCTTCCATATGAAGATGTAATAAGACCTTTTATTATGGATGGAAGTAAAGAGTTTACTGACGTTTGGAATTTCGAATCAGTCCGCCCTTATAAGGGAAAACACCCAGCAGAAAAACCTATTGACATGTTAAAACATGCCATAGAGGCAACCAGTTATGCTGACGATATTGTACTTGACTGTTTTGGCGGTTCAGGGAGTACTGCGGTTGCAGCTCACGCCCTAAACAGAAAGAGTATCACGATTGAAATTGAACCCGAGTGGGTAGAGTCTATCGTAACAAGACTATGTGCGTTAGACAGTGCTGAGGGCACCGTATCAAGTGAAGACAGCCTAGAAACAATAGAGCTTAAGCAAGAAGCTCTATTTTAAGCACTTACTAAACAAAAATATGTGAAGGTGGCCAATACCTGCCTTCACCTATGCGCAAACTAACCACTTGCAAGTAAACTATTGTTTTTTAAGACATTTTCCATCCATGTTAAAGTATCTTCAATTCCTGAGTCTTTAACGACTACATTACAGTGGTGATGTCCCCAACCTAAATTGTAAGGCTTATGGTTGTACACTCCGTATCTTAGTTCATCTATATGGAAAAGATTCACTTCCGTAATAGTTAAATCATGTACTTGCCGACCCATTGCTTGTGACATCCGATTGAAAAAGCCATATCCTGATAAGCGCTCTAAACATAGAGGACAGACAGTTACTCCATGGCGATCTATCATTCTTGCTCGGTAGAGTCTATCCATATCGAGCAAGCCTGTAACACCAGCAGTGTGTAAAATGCCAAGTTTTCTAGCATTAGCATTTTCTAACGACATTCCAAACTCCGTTGCTGCCTCTATTGAGTCTTGGCACATCCAAAAAACCGCTTCCAACTGTATACGACAGGCTTCAATCTTTGACTGTGGTGCATACTCAAATAACCGAATACCTGCTCCTTTCATTCCAGTGGTGTTAAATCCTCTGGATATTTTATCTCCATTGCCACCTTGTGCTGTTGTTCCTGCGACCCTTGCAACATAGCTCCCTCCAAGTGGAGATTCTCTGCTATTAGCAGCAACCCACCCAAGTCGTTCTGGATTATAATTATCCCAATCGCTTCTTAGCTGGTAGAAAATCAAAGCATTCTGACCAAGCACTAAGTTCCTTGAGATTAACTCTTGCTGAATATTGGGGTTTTGAAAGTAGTCTGTAGGTTTTATCAGTGCTATATAGCCTCTCTCAAATCCTTCCTCACCTTCTGGTACAAACGCCACTTGATCCCATAGCTCATAGGGTATAAGTACTGTGCTGTTCCGAGATACGCGATTCTGGTAGATGACATCATCATCAGCACCACGAGTTTGACCAGTTTTATAAATTTTACGGTTTAACAGTTGAGGTAATGCAGGTAACCTAGCCATTTAGTCAATCCCTATTATCAAGAAAATTTTGTTCTAACTCTTTGAGAAAATGGTGAATGTCCATATCCAAACCGAAGATGATTAACTCCAAGGATTCCAAGGTAATGTTCCGAACACCTCTCTCTATTCCTGAAATGTAAGTGCGATCCAGGTTAGCCCTTTCAGCTAGCTCTTCTTGACTTAGCCCTTTCGCTTTTCTTAGGCGTCGAATAGTTGAGGCAACCCCTACAATTAATTTTTTTGACATACCGATTTAAATTCAAAGTGTTGAATATAGATATTGTTATGATGATGACTATAAGTACACGGACTATAAGTCACATTAGAGGAGGGGAAGAAGGCGATAGATTAGCGGAGCGCTAATGGAAAACTCGATAATTTCAAGGGCAAAGCCCTTGGTCTCTATGTTTATATGATTAACTCTTCTGGCTCCTTTTGCGATATTTCAGGAAGTCTGTGTGGGGATTCTAAAAAGTACTCAATAGCTAAAGACTTATAGTTATCTCGGCTCATTGCGTGTGCCACGTAGCCTAAAACCTGATGGTTTGTCAAAGGCTTGCCATCATTAAAGCTTTCTTCAATATTGCTTTTGTTGATGAACCAACGACAATTATCTTTATGTCGTGATCCTGCTACATATGCGTATTAGCGATCCATACCTGAGTTATATAAAACAAATGAGTCGCCATCCACTGTAATGCCCTGACTTGAATATATTGTGACTGCATAAGCGTGAGCAAGATATAAGTTACCTAATTCATCACAATAATCATTGCTGCTGAAGCGTAAAGACTGTCCTTCATCACTAACCAAAGTGAACTCTACACTGCCATCAGATAGCTGAACCAAATTAGTTATTGTTAGTAATAAAAGACACCCAGCCAAAAGCAACCCCGTTTTTCTCAATCTCACTCACGCATTTTCAATCGTTTTCTGAGCCAAGTTAGGCTAAAATACAGCACTTCTAAGCTAGCCCTTAACTTATCATTGAGGAAACCTGAACCATCATGGATATACATCGTCCAATTCGTCGCGCGCTGCTAAGCGTATCAGACAAAACCGGTATCGTTGAATTTGCCCGCGCTCTGAGTGAGCAAGGCGTTGAACTCCTGTCAACTGGCGGCACCTGTAAACTCATCGCCGAGAACGGCATTCCTGTTACTGAAGTATCTGACCATACCGGTCACCCGGAAATCATGGACGGCCGGGTCAAAACCCTACACCCGAAAATCCACGGTGGTATTCTTGCACGTCGCGGCCAGGACGAAGGCGTGATGGCAGACAACAATATCTCAGCCATTGATATGGTCGTAGTCAACTTATACCCCTTTGCACAAACCGTTGCAAAAGCTGACTGCTCACTGGAAGATGCCATTGAGAACATCGACATCGGCGGTCCAACTATGGTTCGCGCTGCTGCGAAGAACCACAAAGATGTGACCATTGTTGTGAATGCAGCTGACTACGACCGCGTTATTAACGAGATGAAAGCGAATAATGGCTCAACTGAGTACAAAACGCGCTTTGACCTGGCGATAGCTGCTTATGAGCACACAGCTCAGTATGATGGCATGATCGCGAACTACTTCGGTAAAATGGTCCCAGACTATACCGAAGAAGCAGCCGAAGACACTAAGTTCCCACGCACCATCAATATGCAGTTCACTAAAAAGCAGGATATGCGCTACGGTGAAAACTCGCATCAGGACGCAGCCTTCTATGTTGAAAATGACATTGAAGAAGCGTCTGTGGCAACAGCGAAACAAATTCAGGGTAAAGCACTGTCGTACAACAACATCGCAGATACCGATGCGGCCCTGGAGTGTGTAAAAAGCTTCTCAGAACCGGCCTGTGTGATCGTTAAACATGCGAACCCATGTGGCGTTGCGGAAGATAAAGACATCCTGAGCGCCTATGACCGTGCCTTCAAAACCGATCCGACGTCTGCATTTGGCGGCATCATTGCTTTCAACCGCGAGCTGGACGCCGATACGGCTGAAGCCATCATTGCACGCCAGTTCGTTGAAGTGATCATTGCCCCTAAAATCTCTGACGCTGCGGCACAAATTGTGGCAGCGAAGAAGAACGTACGTTTGCTAGAATGTGGTGAATGGCAAACGGCAACAACCGGCGTTGACATCAAGCGTGTCAATGGTGGTGTTCTCATTCAGGATCGCGATCAGGGCATGGTTCAGGCGAGCGATTTGAAAGTCGTGTCTAAGCGCCAGCCAACCGAGCAAGAGCTGAAAGATCTGATGTTCTGCTGGAAAGTGGCTAAATTCGTTAAGTCGAATGCAATCGTTTATGCACGCGATGGCATGACCATAGGTGTGGGTGCTGGCCAGATGAGCCGTGTTTACTCTGCGAAGATCGCTGGTATCAAAGCCGCCGATGAAAACCTGGAAGTCAAAGGCTCTGTTATGGCCTCTGATGCCTTCTTCCCGTTCCGCGACGGTATCGATGCCGCAGCACAAGCTGGTATCACTGCGGTGATCCAGCCTGGCGGCTCAATGCGCGATGAAGAAGTCATTGCCGCAGCCGACGAAGCGGGCATGGCCATGGTCTTCACCGGCATGCGTCATTTCCGTCACTAATCGATGAGCGCGAAACCTTCACCGTTTCGCGCTTTTTGTTTGCGCTAATTTCCAGTATTGTGAGTAAAAGACAATCACAATAATGACAGTGAAGGAACTGACTATGAAATTTGCCATTAAATCTATCATCGCAGCAGGCATTTTGACCGCCCTGAGTGGCTGTAACAGCACCACTGAAAGCGGTGCGTCCAGCGAGCTTAGCTCAGCAGTGGCAAGCGCTGAACGTAAGGCTGAGAACCGTGCACGCGACCAGTATCGTCACCCGGAGCAAACGCTGGCATTTTTTGGCCTTCAGCCAAACATGACCGTTGTTGAAATTGCCCCTGGTGGAGGCTGGTACAGTGAAATTCTGGCACCGGTTGTTAAGGGCCAGGGGACTTACTACGCAGCACACTTCCCGGAAAACAGTGAAGGTTACTTCAAGCGCTCTCTGGACGGCTTCAAGAAAAAAGTCGCTGAAGATGCACGCTTTAGTGAAGTCAAAATCACCGAGTTTGCACCAAGCACACACGTTGATATTGCCCCTGCAGGTAGCGCTGACATGGTACTGATCTTCCGTAGCGTTCATAACTGGTACATGCGTCAGGGTGACGAGGGTGTGCTGGCTGCTTTCCAGGCTTTCAATAAAGCGCTGAAACCAGGCGGAACTTTGGGCGTTGTTGCGCACCGTTTACCTGAACACCGTGATGATGAAGACCAGAAACGTTCTGGTTATATGAAGCAAAACTATGTCATCAACCTGGCTAAACAAGCTGGATTCGAATTAGTTGCAAGCAGTGAAATCAACGCCAACCCGTTGGACAGCGCCAACCACCCGAAAGGTGTGTGGACTTTACCACCACGTTTAGCTTTGGGTGATGAAAAGGCCGAGCAGTACAAGGCCATCGGGGAAAGCGATCGAATGACCCTGAAATTCAAAAAGCTTTAATAGGAATCAATTGCCATGAATATACTTGTCATTGGCAGCGGCGGCCGTGAACATGCACTGGCGTTCAAGGCTGCGCAAAACCCATCTGTAAAAACTGTATTTGTTGCTCCAGGCAACGCAGGCACGGCCCTTGAGCCAAAACTGCAAAATGTGGCCATTGGTGTTGAAGACATCGATGCCCTGCTGGCTTTTGCCCAGGACAACAAAGTTGAGCTCACGATTGTTGGCCCCGAAGCACCACTGGTGATCGGCGTCGTTGACCGCTTCCGTGAAGCCGGTCTGGCCATTTTTGGCCCAACTCAGGGGGCAGCTCAATTAGAAGGCTCTAAGTCATTCACTAAGGACTTTTTAGCTCGCCATCAGATCCCCACGGCAGCTTATCAGACCTTTGAAGAAATTGAGCCTGCTTTGGCTTATGTTAAAGCACAAGGCGCACCAATCGTTGTAAAAGCAGATGGTCTGGCTGCCGGTAAAGGCGTGATCGTGGCAATGACTGAAGCCGAAGCTGAAGACGCCATTCGTGATATGCTGGCAGGCAATGCATTTGGTGAAGCTGGTAGCCGCGTTGTGATCGAGGAGTTCCTCGAAGGTGAGGAAGCCTCATTCATCGTGATGGTTGATGGCAAGAACGTTTTACCATTCGCCACCAGTCAGGACCACAAGCGCGCTTATAATGGCGATGAAGGTCCGAATACGGGCGGCATGGGTGCATACTCGCCAGCTCCGGTTGTAACCGCAGAGATCCACCAGCGCATCATGGATGAGGTGATCACACCTACCGTTGAAGGCATGTCGGCAGAAGGCCACCCTTACACGGGCTTCCTGTATGCAGGTCTGATGATTGCAGCTGATGGCACGCCAAAAGTGATCGAATACAACTGTCGCTTTGGCGATCCGGAAACGCAACCTATCATGCTACGTCTGCAATCTGACCTGGTGACCCTGATTGAAGCGGCTAACCGACAAGAGCTGGACCAGACTGAAATTCAGTTTGATCCTCGCGCCGCAGTGGGTGTGGTGTTGGCAGCCAAGGGTTATCCAGCCAGCTATCCGAAAGGCGATGCTATCTCTGGTTTACGTGTTACCTATCCGGAAGGTGAAAAAGTCTTCCATGCAGGCACTAAGCAAGATGGTGACGCCGTCGTGACAGCTGGTGGCCGTGTCCTATGTGCTACTGCGCTGGGTCACACCGTCACAGAAGCACAAAAGCGCGCGTATGCACTGGTACAGGAGATTAACTGGGACGGTGTCGAATACCGTACTGACATCGCCTACCGTGCCATTGCACGCGAGCAATAAAGCACATAACGCAAAGCCGGGTCTGTGACCCGGTTTTTTATTTCTCCCTCTTTCCTTCACCTCTGTGTCACGCTTTGCTAGGATCGCCTATTTCAACCATCTTTAGGGGCGTAAAGATGCAAGGTACTCTACGTAAGATGCAGGCACAATTGAATTGTGCATCGGCACCAACCATAAACTATCAGCTGCCTGTGGGCGACGATCTGTTGCCATTGAACGAGCTGATTGGCAAGCGTCTGACACTCACATTTAGTGGCAACATTTTCTGCTGTAATTGTGGTAAGAAAACCAAGAAGAGTTACTCTCAGGGCCACTGTTTTGTGTGTATGAAAAAACTGGCGAGTTGCGACATGTGTATCATGAAGCCCGAAACCTGCCACTATGATCAAGGCACCTGCCGTGAGCCAGAATGGGGCGAAACACATTGTATGATCCCGCACTACGTATACCTGGCAAACACCTCAGGCCTGAAAGTGGGGATCACCCGTCATACCCAAATCCCGACACGCTGGATAGATCAGGGCGCCACGCAGGCAGTCCCCATCTTCAAAGTGCAGACCCGGTTGCAATCGGGCCTGGTAGAAGTAGCGCTCGCGGAATTTATTGCTGATAAAACCAATTGGCGCAATATGCTCAAAGGCATTAATCCAGAACTGGACCTTAAAGCATCCGCGGCAGAGCTGATCCCACAGATCCAGGCTAAGCTGGATGAGCTGGCTGAACTGTTTGGCGCCACCGCGATTGAACGACTCGATGAAGACGTGGTAGACCTGAACTTCCCGGTAACCGACTATCCAAGCAAGATCAGCTCTTTTAACTTTGATAAAGAGCCCGTAGTCAGTGGCATACTACAAGGTATTAAAGGCCAGTATCTGATCTTCGACACGGGTGTGATCAATATCCGCAAGTTCACCTCATACGAAGTTTCGGTGAGTCTGGACTAGCGCATGCGCGGCCAGTTAGCGGCCGCTTACCCGCCGTTGCGGGGGAGAGAACTCACTCAGCCCACGCTCGGAACGATAAAAGTTCAGCCAGTCTGACTGAGGCAGAGGCCGGCAATAGTGATATCCCTGCATCGTGTGGCACCCCAGCTTTTGCAAAAACTTCTGCTGCACAGATTTTTCAACCCCTTCCGCCACTACATGTAAATTCAGTGCTTTGGCCATCGCGACAATCGCTGTCACAACCTCACTGTTGCCATATTCATCTGGTATTTTGGCGATAAAACTGGCATCGATTTTCAGTATGTCGATGGGCAGCTTAGCCAGATAACTCAGCGCCGAATACCCAGTCCCGAAATCATCAAGCGCAATCGAAACCCCCAGATTTTTCAGCTTGTTAAGCATGACCTTGGCATCATGCAAGTTACTGACAAAGCTGGTCTCGGTTAGTTCCAGCTCAACATAATGACCATCCAGATTATGCTGTTCCAGCGCTTTGGCCATGGTCATCACCAGATCTCCCTGACTGAGGTGACTGGCAGAGATATTAATCGCGATACGACGCATATCCAGCCCTTCACTCAACCATAGAGCCATTTGTCGACAGGCTTCGTTGATCACCCACTGATCCAGCTTCACAATCAAGCCCAATTCCTCTGCAAGGGGAATAAACTGGGCTGGCGAGATAGTGCCCAAATTGGGGTCTTGCCAGCGCAGCAAACACTCTACACTCATGATCCGACCGCTCGTCAGGCAACGCAATGGCTGATAATGGAGTTCAAACTCGCCGCCTTCGAGGGCGCTTTGAAAGCGACTCAACATAGACAAGCGTTCAAGCGAGCGCGCATTCATCGATGCTTTATACAGCTGGAAAGAATTGCGTCCCAATTCTTTAGAGCGGTACATGGCCACATCAGCATGCTTGAGCAGGCTTTCGCTGTCCAGGCCATCCTCAGGGTAGATTGCCGCCCCCAGTGATGCCGTCGCCGCCACATTTAGCTCACCCAACGCAAAGGGCACACTGAGCTCACTGAGTACCTGATCGGCAAAGCCCACCACATCTTCCATATGCTCGACTTCGGTAAGCAGCACAACAAACTCATCCCCGCCCAGACGGGCCAGTGTGTCTCCTGGCTTAAGAATGGCTTTTATCCGCTCACTAACCTGGCTGAGCAGTTTATCCCCGGCACTGTGACCTAAGGTGTCATTGACCTCCTTAAAGCGATCTAAATCTATGAACATCACGCTGAGTTTGTGTTTATCTCGCTGCGCCGAGGCTAGCGCCATAGACAACCTGTCGTAAAATAGCCGGCGATTAGGCAACCCTGTGAGTTCATCAAAATACGCCAGTCGGGCAATTTTCTCTTCCGCATTTTTACGTTCGGTGATGTCACTGAAAATGGCGGCATAGAGCACATCATCACTGTAGGGTTCATTGATTTCAATGATGGTCAGCCACTCGACATACACTTCGCCACTTTTACGCTTATTACAGATCTCTCCCTGCCAAACCCCCTTATGCGACAATTCCGACCACATCCTTTCATAATAATCCTGACCATGGACACCCGAACTCAGCAGGCTGGGGTTTTTGCCCAGTACCTCATAGTCCTGATACCCCGTCAACGCGCTGAACGCAGGGTTGATTTGGATGATTTCGCCATTGGCCCGGGTGATCATAATGCCATCGAGTGAGGCGTCGATAATGCGGTTAGCCAAATAGAGGTTTTTTTCCGACTTTTGTAATGCCAAGTCCCGCTGAGCCAGCACTTTCTCCAGCTCACTACAATAAGCGGTTTCTATTTCTGTCAGCACATTCTTCAAAGCCAGTAAGCCCATTACAGCACCAGAGCCAGGTTCACGGATCACCAGATGACGAATAGAACGTGCCGTCATCAGACGGTAAGCATCGAACAGGCTGTCTTTGGGGGTCATGGATTCCATCGGATAGCTGGCCAATTCCCAGCAGGGCATACGCCAGTCCTGATTCAGGATCACATAGGCCACATCCCGTTGGGTGATAATGCCATACTCAGCCAATGCCTGGTTATATACCAGCACTGCGGTGGTCTTGTCCCGGCGCATCGCGTGAATCGCTTCGGAAATACAGGCTTGGGCATCCAGGGTGCTGATCTGTGACTCGAAATGATCTTCTATGGGGCGAAAGTGCAGATAGTGGTCCAGCCCCTGATTGCGCACAATATCAGACAGAGACACTACACCCAGCGGTTGATTATGGGCGTCTTTTACCAAAAGGTGACGGATTCCCAGCTGGTGAAACTTGATAGTGGCTTCACTCAGCGTCTGACTGATCAAAATATCATGTACCGGTGAGTTCATAATATTACCAATGGCAGTCTGTGCCAGACCAGTGTGCTCAAAATCCAGACTGACACAGTCTGACTCTGTCCAAATCCCGACGATTTTGCCGTCCTGCTCAATAAATATCGAACTGACCCGCCGCTCACGCATCAAACTCAACGCATCATACAAACGCGTTGTGTAGTCACAACACAGCAGGTTATTAGAGTAAACATCTTTAATTTGCAGTTGACGTGTATCGCCCATCATAAGCACAGCCTCGCTTTCAGCCAATCTAATCGAGTATAATGAAGACAATTTAAACAACCTTGACCAAGAACAAATAATGACAATAAAGTCGTACCCGTTCCTATTATGGTTAGACCAAAGTCTAGCTTATGTCAGTAATGAGACTGAATTGGCGGAAATGTGCCATTATGCGGGCCCTGACGAGGGGATCTGTATCTATCCTGATGGCCAGTATTTGACTCGCTCAGGCCAACAGGCCCCTTCTCTATCGGCCGATGCACTCACCCGATTAGTGCAACAAACCTTAGTACAGGAAGGCCAATGCTGCGTGTCAAAACTCAATCAGTGCAGCGTCAAAGAGGCCTTCGAATTGTTAGAAAGTATCAGCTAATTGAGGTGGTTCAGGCTTCTGCCAGCGCACGAATATGACACTCAACGCTGCGGCCCAGCGATGACAGATCATAGCCCCCTTCGAGATAGGAAATGATACCCAGGCATGAGTGTGCCCTGGCGAAGGCAATCACCTGCTCTGTAAACCAGATATAATCTTGCTCCACAAAGCCCAGTCCTCCCATATCATCCTCAAGGTGCGCGTCAAACCCGGCACTGATGAAGATTAGCTGAGGCGAAAATTCCACCAGCCTGGGTAGCCATTGCTGTTCCACCAGCGCACGAAAATCTCGCCCATCGCTGCCAGCGGGTAGCGGGGAATTCAAGATAGAATCCGTGTTTTCAATCGCTGTATTAGGATAAAAAGGGTATTGGAATAATGAACAAAACAGTACTCGGGGGTCATCGCGCACTATGTCCTGCGTCCCGTTACCATGATGTACGTCAATGTCGAGCACCGCTATTCGCTCCACGCCCTGCTGCTGGGCATAAGCAACCGCAATGGCTAGGTTATTGAATACGCAAAATCCGGAAGAACTATTTTGATTAGCATGATGTCCTGGCGGGCGCACGGCACAAAAAGCCGCATCAAGCTTGCCTGCAAGTACTTCATCAACGGCCAATAAACCAGCCCCGACCGCACGCTCAATTGCTTTCATAGAATCGGGACATAACCAGGTGTCACCGTCCAGCTCAGCCAGGCCTGACTCGGGTAATGCCTCACATACCCGACTAATATGCGCCTGGTCGTGCACTCGTGCAATGTCTTTCAGTGTCGCCTTGGGTGCCGTTTTATATTCAATGGCCACATCTAATCCGGACGCCAGAATTCGATCTGAAATGGCGTCCAGTCGCTCCGGACATTCAGGATGATCCGCAATCATTTTATGTTTACGACAAAGCGGGTGAGTGATCAATGCAGTACGCATAGCAAAATCAGTCCTTCGTAGAGTCATAATATGAGTGTATCAGAGCCGCCTGAAGCAAACCCTGATACTTTGGTGTAACCTGTCGACTTACTGTGTCGAAAGCGGTTTGGCTTTAAGCTGCAAATTATGAAAATCGAAACTGAAGTCGGTAATATCCGGGTTCACCCAGGACATACTTGCAGCTTCGACCTGTTGTGATGGAGACAGAGTAAAATCAATGTACGCATCCGCTTCTAACTCAGCATGCTGCCACTTCACAATAAATGTATTACCAGTATGGTGTTGCAATTTCCCTTTCAGCATTTCGGTATGGGTAAAATCAATATACAACTCACCATTGAGCTCTTCCACAATCACATTGCCGTACCATGGACTGACCAGCGTGCCTGTGTATACTTGATTTGCCAGTTGTGGTTGTCGCTTGTCTAACTTCACAGCCCCTGCAGAGCGGTATGCTTCTTCACGCTTCAGCTGATACTTCTCAGCGGCTTCTTTGACCCACTCCTTATCAGGCAATCCCAGCGCATCCTCGAACACCTCATTTATAATGGCCGTCAAAGCTGGAAAAGCCTGTTGGTTAGACAGCACCACTACACCCAGCTGCTTGCCTGGTATCATGGCAACTTGAGAGACCATGCCAGGGATCCCACCCCCGTGCCACACTTTTTTGTGACCGAAATAATCTTCTATCGCCCAACCTAAACCATACCCCCGAAACTGCCGCTGATATGCTTTGCCCGCTTCATTTGGCCAACGCATGATGTATGGATGCCACATATAAACCTGTTGAACTTCGCTAAACAGCGCGTTGCCATTTGGCATTTTGCCTGCAGCTAACTGAGTTTTTAGCCACAAACTCATATCGTTGGCACTGGAAGCAATGGCACCCGCTCCGCGAAAATCCTCCAGGTAGTCCACGAAGAAAGGAGTGAGTTGACCCTGCCAAAATATACTCCCGGTCGCCCAGTTCTGGTTCTCCTGTGGGATCCGTGAAAATCCGGCACGTGAAGTATCCATCCCCATTGGTTTAAACAATCGCTGCTCAACAAAATCTCGCCACCCCATTCCACTTACGCGATTTACGACTTCACCTGCAACCACAAACATCAGATTGTTGTAGGCATAAGTGCTGCGCAAGCTGCTCTCTATTGGTAAGTGTGCTATCCCTTCCAATAGATCAGCCATGGTTTTGTCGGTATCTGGCCAGATCATTAGATCACCAGCTCCTTTCCCCAGTCCACTACGATGGCTTAGCAGATCAGCAATCGTCATTGCTCGCGTTACATAGGGGTCTGACAAACGAAACTCCGGGATGTGTTTGATGACCTCATCACTCCAGCTCAGCTTGCCTTCATCCACCAATACTGCCAGAGCCGCAGCCGTAAATGCCTTACTATTTGAAGCGATCCCAAACAAGGTATCCGCATCCACCTTATCCTGGTGAGCAATATGGCGTAACCCATATCCTTTGCTCAATACAACTTCACCGCGCTCTACCACAGCGAGTGCAATGCCAGGTATATGGAACCTCTCCATTGCCTCAGTAACAGCCTGCTCAACATCCGCGATATTCACGCCTGGCGTATATTGCTCAGCCAACGCAGAAAAACTACTCACCGACAACATTACGGTGGCGATCAAGCCTTTACCAATTTGGTACTTCATGTGTATTGCTATTCCTTATTGATGAATGGACAATTCCCGTCGCGCTCTGTGGAAATCCAGGTCCAGAGTACATGGCTGCTTAGCGAGCAGCTGCTGATACGACGCAGGGAATTGATGATGTTGCACGCCCCGCAGCACATGCTCCAGATACCAGGAAAACGGCAGCAGGTCGTCGTAAAATTGTTGTGTGATATAACAGTGCGCAGTGAGCCGTGAACCGCAAGCGCGGATCACCTCAACACCTTGTCGCTGATAGCCTTCACCTTCTATGCGGTCTAACTGTGCTATCTCTTGCTCGGTTAAGGCATACAAAACGCCATGCACACATGCCACAGCGCTATCATCCGGTTCAATGGAGCATTTAGCCGAGCCATCCTGACCAAGATGACGAAAACCCAAGGTGTAGCCTGGCAGGCGGGCGGTGCCAAGCAATTGGGCTGCTGGTAAACGCGCCTGCAGGCGCGCGGGGGTTAAATTTGATCCAAAAGCAAAGTTAAGTATTTCTCTGTCTGCCATCATGACTCCTGGCATTATTAAAGTATTACCCTAAGCGCCAGCAGCAGTAGAATTACCCCTATTCCGCGATCAAACCAATGCCCGGCACGTTGAAAAAAGCTGCGGACAGTGGCTTTGCTCAGCACCATGGAAAGGGAAGAAAACCACAACCAAGTTGCCACAGCCATATATAATCCGTACAAGATTTGTACGGACTGAGGGGTGCCAGGATCAATCACCAAGGTAAACAAGGAAAGGAAAAATAATGTCGCTTTTGGGTTCAATGCGTTCACCAAAAAGCCGCGCCGCAGTGCCTGCATGGCACTTTCCTCGGTTGCAGATGGGGTAGCTGTTTGCTGTGAGTCCGGATTGGCACTTGCACGTAAAGCCTGAATACCCATGTACGCCAGGTAAGCGCCAGCTAGGTATTTAAAGACATTAAATAACTCCGGCGATTGCGCTAACAACAACGCGACACCAAGCAGACAATAAGTGACATGTACCAATATCCCTAACCCTACTCCTGCGCTGGTCATCAGAGCATTACGGCGACCAAAGCTAATGCTTTGTTTCAGTACAACGGCAAAATCAGGCCCGGGGCTGGCAACCGCAAAAAAATGTGCCAGCGCAATCAAAACAAACTCATCCAGATAAGGCGACACGACTGCGATCCTCCAGTGCCAGTAAAACGGGATCCGGAGACGTTTTTAAAATGCCCTGAAGCTGTTTACAGGCTTTTTTATACAATCCTTTGAGGTGGGGTTTAAGGTGTTTCGCACCGTTATATTGTGGCTTGAAATGACACACCAAGGCATGCACAAAGATCGTTTCTGCCTCACTGAGGGCAGCCTGCCGATTGGCATAGGCATTATAACAAGAGCCACACCCACCTCTGAAATGGTAAGCACTGTTACTCAACATCACACCAAACCCCATGTACACAGCCAGCACATCTGCGGCAACGGGTAAATGTTCCTGACCGCCTGGTGGTAACTTACCCACCTGGTGAATCAAAATCATCGCCAGAGAGCCAGCTAAACTTGCAACCATATCCTGAGGCTGGTTGATTTGATTAGGGTTATAGGAAAGAGCAATCGGCATAGCTGGCGTTTCTGACACCGACACCTGCTCTCCGCGCAATCCACCACTAAGGGTAAAATTTGGGAAGGTCTGCTGCAACGGCATTTGCTGCGGTGGTAATAAAGCAACAGGCCAGTGCTGCAACCCGGCATAATCGCGCACCCGGCCAAACACAGTTTGTGCCATTTGCTCAACACTAGTGACCTGATCCGGGAAGTCCTGCACGGTAGGCTCAACAATCCGAGTGTGACGGAGAAAAAAATCGACGTCAAAATGCTCAACCGCCCAGCCAAACAAATGAATTAACTGCTGAGCCTGAGCGTCTTCCAGTAGTGGTTTAGATTTAAATATCGCCAGCATAATATCCTGTCTTCTGTATCAAAACATGCCAGTTCCGGGCGTTCTCACCGCCCACTAATCACTTGGCATTGCAAGAAAAGATTCATATCATATTGCCATATTAGCGACAATTACCCTGTGATACCATGCCTCATCTGATCATTGAACACTCTGCCCATCTGAATATTTCCGTTTCTGAACTTGTCCAGGCCGTCCATCAAGGTGCTGAACGTACTCAGCTGTTTGATCCTTCGTCCATTAAAACCCGGGCAATTGCTTATCACGACTATCATCTGGGTAGCGACCACAGAGGCTTTATTCACGTGCAAGCCCACATTATTTCCGGCAGAACGATAGCACAAAAGCAACTGCTGAGTGAGACGCTACTACATGCGCTGAACGCAGTAGTCGATGGCGAGCAACTCCACCTCAGTGTTCATCCCTATGACTTAGAGCCAGAGATCTACCGCAAGAACTGACGTATAATAGCCCTTAATCAGAGCTGCTCTCAGCTCACCCGCATTGACGTGCGGGTCATTTTCAATTTACAGAGCAATCACTATGAAATTCCCCTGTCGTTTAGATAAGTTTGTCAGCCACATTCAGGAGCTGCCTCGCAGTAAAGTCAAAATAGGGATCAAAAAAGGCCTGGCCGTTGTCAATGGCGTCACTATCAGCAAAGCAGATTATTCTGTTGGGCAGGATGATCTAGTCGAATGGGACCAGACGCCACTGGTTTATCTCGGTAAGCGTTACTATATGCTGAACAAACCGACTGGTTATGTGTGCGCCAATCAGGACGACCTGCACCCCACCGTTTTTGAGCTTTTGGACGAGCCCAACTTAAAAGATTTTCATGTTGCGGGGCGGCTGGACCTGGATACCACTGGACTCGTTTTAATTACCAATGATGGCGACTGGTCTCATCAAATCACCTCACCAAAGAAACAAAAGTACAAAACTTACCTGGTTGAAACACAAGAAGCACTCACCGAAGAAGCACTCGAGCAACTACGTCAGGGTGTCGCGTTGCACAATGAAAAAAGCCTCACTCAGCCCGCCATAGCGGAGCAGCTGGATAAGTATGCGCTACGCTTATCTATCTGCGAAGGAAAGTACCATCAGGTGAAGCGTATGCTAGCAGCGGTCGGTAATAAGGTCGTAGAACTACACAGAGAAAATGTTGCTGGTATTGAGCTGGATACACAACTGGCGGCCGGTGAGTACCGCTTACTCAGCGATACGGAAGTTAACATAATTAATGCAAGGTAAAACGCTGTCACCCCCTATAGTGAGGAAAAATCATCTAAGATTACTGTTATAATGACCTTTTTCAGCTTTCCACAATACGGAATTCGTGTTAAATCATTAAATCAGATTCTGCTACAGGGGCATCACGTGTTTTCATCACTTACTTTAAGAACAAAAATCATCCTATTTGCAGCTTCTATTTTTGTTGCCCTCATTCTGGTGGCAATTGTGGGGCTGCAATCCCTCAGACATGCAAGCGAAACAGACAATATTGCGCGTATCAATCAACTGATGAAAAGCACAGCCAATATAGTGCAGCAGTTTGAAGGGTTTGTGCGCAGCGGCGCCCTGACAGAGGAACAGGCCAAAACACTCGCATCGCAGATTTTACGAGAAAACAAATATCACGACTCTGAGTACGTGTACGTGGTGGACAGTGAACTCAACTTCATCGCTGCGCCACATGACCCGCATTTACACGACACCAGCTTCAACGACTTTAAAGATGCCAACGGTAATAGTATCGGGCGCATGGTGGAACGTTTGGTCGGCTCGCAAACAAATCGTATCATTACCTACAACTGGACATCACAGCGCAATGGCACCGTCGCAGCCATGACTTCAGTCGTGCAAAAAACCCCTCTGTTCGGCTGGTATGTGGGAACTGGTATCAGTTATCAGGAAGTCGATGAGCGCTATTGGGATACTGCAAGCTGGCTCGCGTCTTTGTCATTACTTATCGCCGTCGCACTGACCTTTGCTTTAACTCGCTTTGGCTTGTCTCTGTCTAACAAACTAGGCGCAGAGCTGGATGACGTCCTCGACATCGTTCAGGAAGTTTCGCGCGGCAACCTCACTTCACAGATCCACAACGACAACGCCAAACCAGACAGTATTCTGGCGGGCATGGAATACATGCAAGAAGGGCTAAAAGGTGTGGTTGGCGGGCTAAAATCAGTCAGCGATTCGCTTAATGAACAAAGCCACAATGGTGAAGCTCGTTCTAATGAGCTGGAGTCACTCACTCGCAGCCTGAGCGAAGAAACCCAAATGGTGGCATCAGCAATCACCGAACTCACCGCCTCTGCGCAAACCGTGGTTGAGCACGCAGAGCAAGCAGCTGACTCTGTGCAACAAGCAGAAGGCCAGGGGCAAAGTGCCGATAAGCTCACGACTAAAGCGTCTGAAGCCATTGTCCTATTAGAGCAGCAAATCGACAGTGCAGGTAATAATATTCAGGTGCTTGATGAAGAAGTAAAAAACATCGCCAATGTACTGAGTGTGATCCAAAGTATTGCGGAGCAAACCAATCTGCTGGCATTGAACGCTGCGATTGAGGCGGCACGTGCCGGAGAGCAAGGTCGCGGGTTCGCAGTCGTTGCCGACGAAGTCAGACAGCTGGCACAACGCACCCAAAGCAGCACAGAAGAAATCCATACCATGATTGGTAATCTTCAATCTGCAACTCAGGAAGCCAAAGCATCAGTTACCCTGAGTATTGCCACCAGTGAAAAAACCGTGACAATGTCTAACGAAGCCAGTGAAGCACTGAAACGGGTGGCTGAATCGCTCAGTGCAATATCGCAAATGAGTGACCAGATTGCCCAAGCCGCAAAAGAACAGCTTGCAGCCGGAGAAGACACCGCACACCGTGTGGTAACCATATCAGATACTGCCAGTCAGACAGCCCAGGTCTCACACCATGCGCATCAGGCAACTGACAGCATCACGGCATTAACGCATCAACTGGAAAAAGAAATGGCAAAATTTAAAGTTTAGCAACGTAGTTAATATTCAGATTTTCAAGAAGAAAAAGTGAAACGAACAATATAATTAACAATTAATTAAAGTTATATGAAAAATTTCATTTCACTTTTCCGGACTAGGTGGTAAATTTATTAACCAGAGCTTAATAGACCTTATGTTGTGCTGTATGAAATAAATCATATATGATAGGTCTTAAAGCACACCCAGTTCATCTAAATTACGTTTGCGTGACGTGCACGTAATTTACAGATGAATGAGCAAAGGCGGATGCAGTGCCTATACTCTAGAAGCTGACTAGCCAGTTATTGCAGTCGTTTTGGTTAGGCAAACAACAATGACATAAGGAACATCAATATGAAATCTCTTTCATTCACTGATTGCCAAAAAGTCGCTGCCGGTTCCAGTGTGTTACACCCTGTTAGACCCAAAGGCCAACAAACTTCCCAAAAATTAGAGACAAAACGTACTTCGACATGACAAAGGATTTATCGATTAAAGACCTGCTACTACCATACGTCGTGATGGTAGTAGTCATTTTTATTATGCAGGATGCAACCTATGTGTTCATCCTCTCTTGTATTGCAATCATCTCTCTGGTTTTCCTGATCGGACTGCGGATCAAAGACATTAATATTTGCGTCCTCGCTATGATGAATTTGTCATCCATACTGATCGAAAATCTGCTGTTTTCCACAGGCCTGATAAGCCTTTACTCGGACGAAGAAAATCGCCTGCTACAAAACAGCATTATATTCGGCCTTTCCATGGCCAGAGAGCTTCTGATTTTGGTGCTCCTCACCTATCGCGTTGAAATCACCAAATGGTTGTTTCCTAAGCATCAGATCCGTGCCACCTTTGCTGACAGCATCATGCCCTGGCTCTACCTCATAGGCGCAGCCATCAGCTTCTTCGCACTGATAGAGAACTACTTCCGTAATGGTAAGGGATACGATATTACCTTCTTCTTTTACGCCTTTGAAATTACAGGCTATCTGATCTTTTCCACCATATGTGCCATGCTGGTTGCGCTAACGGTGATCTCTTATAAAGAAGCCTATGAGCTGAAAGTTCCGACCATTAAAAAACGGAGTTAACATTCGAAAGGCAAACCTGTATAGTCCATCGACAGGTTTGTCTGAATAACATCCAGGGATTTGATGCATGGCCTTCGCGGTCCACTTTCGCTATATCAATAGCCCCTTGCTGATGGTCATAGTCGCACTCAGTCTGATATTGATCATTCTTCGCGATGCAACTTTCTACGTCTTTTCGGCATACTCTCTCTTACTTAGCGGCCTGTTTATCATTGGTGTCCGACTGAAAGATGTAAACCTGTGCGGGTTAACAGGACTGGCCCTGTTTCCCATTATTTATGAAAACTTGCTATTCTCAACTGGCCTGATCAGCCTGACCTCAGAGACGCAAAACCGTCTGTTCCAAAACAGTCTGATTTTTGGTCTGCATTTTATCAAAGAGCTGATTTTACTAGTGCTGCTAATCTACCGGATGGAGATAACTAAACGCCTCTTTCCAAACAGAAATATCTATTATACTTTTGCGGATACCCTGCTGCCATGGCTATGTTTGCTCACCGCCATATTTAGCTTTTTAGCCTTATTCGAGAACTATCTGCGTAATGGCAGAGGATATGACATCACCCTTTTCTTCTATGCATTTGAGGTAACGGGCTATCTGTTTTATTCATCGGTGTGTGGCACCCTCTTAGTGCTCACCGTGATCACCTACCAACAACAGCGTCTGAGCCCGCAAGGTAGCGACAGATAGATCAATCAGTGTGAAAGAATGGGTTATCCAGATATATCGGCTGTGCTGTCGCTAAGAAGGAGAGATCAAAATAGCGCGCCAGTAACTGCTCATACTGACCACTGTCTTTCAGGCGCCTCAAACCCTGATCCAGCTTTTCTGCCAGTTCTGGTTTTTGCTTGTTCACAAAAAAGTAGAAGTGTGCCGGGTATGACAAATAAACACCGGGCAATTTGACCAGTTCAGCGGCAGATTGAGCTGCGAGCTCAGAATCCACCTCAACCACTGAACGGGGAAAATAGTCTGCTTTTTGATTGATCACCAAGTCAAACATCGCCTGGTAATTCACTATCGGCCTGACCTTTAATCCGTTAGCAGCCAGTATCTTGGTATCCGGCCAGTCATGCCCCTGCACAGCAACCAGTTTAGCTAGCCCGGCTTTGCTTTGAACAGCCTCAAACCGGGTCAGTTGCTCGCGATGTACCAGCAGCGCACGCTTGCCAATCAGGCCATCAAAGAGTGGAAACTTAACCGCGATGGCCAGCTTTTCTCGCGCCGGACTCGACATGCTCCAGTGCAGATCAACCTCACCTTTGCTCAATGCCAGTAACGTTCTTTGTTGATGTGGGTGGACCTTAACATGTTGAATATCAACGGGGTATTCAGCCGCCTTTAGCGATAAGTCGAGCAATTCGTAAAGAAACAAATCCCGGTCATAGAGGGGCCGCATTTCTTTTGCAACATAAATGGTGGATTTTGCCTCGACCGCCGCACCAAGCAGTAACAGCATCAGATAGATAACCCGTTTTACCATACACCACCTAGCTCATATTGAATTGTCAGTCCTGTATTGTGCAATCCAAGGACATATCACCCTGACCTCCAAACTACACCTAACTGCAACAATACTCAACCGAGATTGTGTTGTCATAAATCGCTGAATTAAGTAGCCAAGCTACTGACCGCCTCTAACCGTACGACCGGAGCACTGGGCTTGCGACGATTACAGACAAACAAATAACTGTTGCGATAGCGCTTGGCCTCTTTTTTCGCGTCGGTTGCCAATGCAGCGACCTGATGGCTGTTACTACAGGATTCCACATCCGGTGATACCAGCCCGATAGATAACGTCAGTAACGGCACAAATTGCTTCTGACCTTCACGATTACTGGCCCAGTAACCGCCAGCCGCAACATGCTCTGGCGTAAAGAAAGCCTTAGACTGAGCTTCAAACCGCTGAATTATCTCATGGCACAGGTTTTCAGCATCGTCGTTGTCAAACACCACCATAAAATCGTCGCCACCAATGTGCCCGACAAAGCAGTGACTATGTTTACACACAGCAACTGTCACCTCAGCCAGCAGTTTAATCACACTGTCGCCACTGGCGTAACCATAAAGGTCATTGAATTGTTTAAAATGATTGAGGTCGATATAGGCCAATGAAAATCCATGCTTAGCGCGCAAGCGCTGTTCAATGGCCTCATTAATCGCCACATTACCCGGCAGCATGGTCAGCGGGTTGGCGTGTTGCGCATGGCGGATTTTTTCGTCCGTAATATGTTTCAGGATATCCCTTAAAGGCGCCAATCCCAGATAGCGCCCTTCCCGGGTAATAATAATATGACGTCGGATGTCGAATTCATGCTCAGTGATCAGCTGGCTGACACTGTCGAGTTGCTCTTGCTCATCAACAATCAGCGGTTGTTTGTCCATTAGCTCAGTCACTGGCTTTTTATCGAATAAGGCATGACCATAGGGTGCAGCAAACACTTCCGTCAACTGATCCCGATGCAGCAAGCCAACAGGCTGTCTTGCATCATTCACTACAGTCAAACTCATCAGTCGTTTATCACGCTCAAAATATCGATGGGCATCAAGACATTGAGTACAGGTGTGGATTGCAGCAACGTCCTTCGCCAGCCAGCCAATCGCAATAGACTGCTCAAATGGATTGTCCTTACTGCTGCTGTGACGATGCTGTGCCAGATTGATCATCTCCAGAGCCGGCTGCTCACTTGGTTTAGCCAACAAATATCCCTGCGCATTCACAATCCCTAACTGCTCCAGTAAAGCGAGCTCTTCCATCCGCTCAATGCCCTCTGCAATCACCGCAGTATTGGTTGCCTTAGCCAGTTCAATAATAGACTTGAGAAACTCTCGTTTAACGATACTCTGATCGCAATAGTCGATGAAATAACGATCCACTTTAACAAAGTCAGGACAGAGTTCTGACCACTGCTTTAGCCCGGAATAGCCTGCACCTAAGTCATCAATGGCGATAGTGAAACCCAGCTGACGGTAGTGGGCTATGGTCTTTAACAACAAAAAACCATCATCGACCTTATCTTGCTCAGTCACTTCAATCACTATACGGCTGGCTGCCAATCCAGCCTGTTCAACCAGGTGTAAGGTTTCCCCCCTCGGATGACGAGGGTCCAGCAGTGCTTTTGGGCTGACATTAAGAAACAGCTTGCCGGGCAATTGTTGCGCCACAAACTGAGTAATGGCCCTCTGACGGCACAACAATTCCAGCTCCGACAGACGATCGTAGCGACTGGCTGCCGCGAACAAACTATCTGGTTGCTCCAACACAGAACCACGCTTACCGCGGCTTAAAGCCTCGAAGCCCAGCACCTGCTCCTTTGCCAAGTCATAGATTGGCTGGAATGCCGTATAAACGGCTTTGTTAGCGATGATTTCATCCAAAAGGATCTGCGTTGAGTCCACTGCTCGATGACCAAGATGAGGTTTGATTGATAATCGAGCAAATTATCAATTTTACATGACAGTTATATGTCAAAAAGACGATTGTACCTAATTTGATGTTGAATCATTTGCAACTCCCTGTTGCTCTATGCTCACCTCAACGCGTTTAAATGCTTGTTTTACCTGTTCAATATGGGCCATCACCTCGACCATTTCCAGTTCCGCTTCCAAATACGCGTCGTCGCCTGCAAGCCCCCCTTTTGCCATCACCAAAACCGTCGCAGGATGCACCACTAAATCTTTGCTATGATAGCACACCGGATCGGGTAACTCAGGCAACTTACCATCGCCATGATAGTCTTGTTCCAGTGCTGCAAGAGACATCTCAGCCAAAGACGCTCTGAGTGTCAATACCGCATCCAGATAAGACCGGCACTGTGGGTAAGCCAGTTTAAAGGCATCCAGGACCACATCACTTTGCTGTATCAGATCATCCGCACGAGCCTGGATAACCCCTGCATCACGCTGGATACGAATGTCTGTCAGTAACTCGCTGGCTAACAACGCATACGGTTCAATGCCACTGCCCTGCACAGCTGATGTCGCAGCCTGGGCATTAGCCGCCGGCCCTGATGGCTCAGAACACCCGAATAGCGAAAAACAAACGAATGCTGCTGCACATTCCTTACGCATTGTATTTCCCCCGTTCTCACAAAAAAGCCGCGATACAATCGCGGCTTCCGTTAGCTAGTTGGTTGATTATGGCATGGCATCCAGATCGGCGCCTTCTTTTTCCACTTCAACCGGGATCAGATCTTCCTTACTCACGCCCATCGCAACCGCCACTGAACTGGCGACATAGACTGATGAGTAAGTACCGATGAATACACCGAATAACAAGGCCGTTGCAAACCCATGGATGGTCTGGCCACCCCAGACAAACAAGGCAACCAATACCAGAATAGTTGTGATTGATGTCACTAACGTCCGGTTCAGTGTCTGTGTCAGCGAGATATCAATAATCTCCAACGTGTCATCAATACGAACTTTACGGAAGTTTTCGCGGATCCGGTCAGATACAACGATGGTATCGTTCAGTGAGTAACCTATCACGGCGAGGATCGCGGCCAGAATCGTCAGGTCGAACTCCAGTCCAAGCAATGAGAATAAACCCATGGTCAGGATCACATCGTGGAACAAAGCGGCAACCGCACCGACAGCAAAACGCCACTCGAATCGAAACGCAACATAGATAAGGATACACAGCAATGCAGTCAGCATTGCCAGACCGCCCTGCTCTTTGAGGTCCTCACCCACACTCGGGCCAACGAACTCGATACGACGCATTTCAACGTTGCTGTCGACCTGCTTCAGCGCATCAACCAGTTGGTTACCCAGGATTTCAGCTTTCACATCATCACGCGGGGCCAGACGTACCAGCACGTCCTGACTTGAACCAAACAGCGTGACCGATGCATCCGGGAAGCCATTCTCTGCCAGCGTACTACGTACTTTTGGTAAGTCCGCAGGCTGCGAAAAACCCACCTCTACTGCCGTACCACCAGTGAAATCCAGACCCATGTTCATGCCTTTGAACGTCAGGCTAAAAATAGAGGCCAGGATCAGTAGCGCTGAAAATGCCATTGACACTTTACGTGCCGACATAAAACGGATGGTATCTTTAATTCTTAATAACTGCATGTCCGTCTCCTAGATTGAAAGCGAGTTAATTCGCTTGCCACCGATGACCGCATTGATCACCGCACGAGTACCGACGATAGCCGTAAACATCGACGTTAAGATACCTATAGCCAGTGTCACTGCGAAACCTGCGATCGGACCTGTCCCCACTGAGAACAGGATCACCGCAGCGATCAGCGTGGTGATGTTGGCGTCGAAAATGGTGCTAAAGGCACTGTCATAACCATGATGAACGGCTTGCTGAGGACTACGTCCTTCACCCAACTCTTCACGAATACGTTCGAAAATCAGTACATTAGCATCAACTGCCATACCGACGGTTAGTACGATACCAGCAATACCAGGTAACGTCAGTGTGGCCCCTGGGATCATCGACATAACGCCCACAATCATGACCAGGTTGGCAGCCAACGCCAGGTTCGCAACCAGACCAAAGCCTTTGTAGTACATCAGCATAAATGCCAGTACGAATGCAAAGCCCAGAACAACCGCAGTCATACCTGCCTGGATGTTTTCCTGACCGAGGCTCGGACCCACCGTACGCTCTTCAACAATTTGGATCGGCGCAACCAGTGCCCCTGCTCGCAGCAACAGGCTCAGGTTATGGGCTTCTGCCGGCGTGTTAATACCGGTGATTTGGAAAGAACTGTTCAAACGCGCCTGGATAGTTGCCACATTGATGACTTCTTCCACTTTGATTGGCGGCAGCGCTTTACCATTCTTGTCGACTTTACCTGACGGCTTGTATTCGATGAAAACAGTTGCCATCGGTTTGCCAATCGCACGTTTGGTAAAGGCACTCATTTTCGCACCACCTTTGCTGTCCAGGTTGATGCTTACTTTAGGGCGTTGATACTCATCAAGACCAGACTGTGCGCCTGTGATGTGCGACCCTTCCAGTACCACACGTTTTTTCACAACAACGGGATAACCGGCCTGGTGCATGATCACTTCAGAACCCGGAGGCACGCGACCCTGGGCTGCCGCTCGGGCATCAGCATTTTGGTCAACTTCACGGAATTCCAGCGTCGCCGTCGCGCCTAAAATCTCTTTCGCACGCGCGGTATCCTGTACACCTGGCAGCTGAACGATAATACGTTCCGCACCCTGGCGCTGTACGTTCGGCTCAGCTACACCCAGCTGGTTGATCCGGTTACGAATGATGGTTTCGTTTTGTTTGATGGCGTAGTCACGCAGTTCTTTGATTTTCAACTCGCTCAGCGTTGAGAAAAACGCCAGGCCGTTGCTGCTGTCATTGATAAACAGATTACCCGGGTAACGCTTTTTAAGAAAACGCTCAGCGGCATCTCGGTCTTCATCAGAACGCATGACCACCTGAATACGGTCACTGTTGGCAACACGACGAATCGAGCGATAACGTAGTTTTTCTTCTCTTAGATCGCTCTTATAATCCTGCTCCATCTGCTCAAATGCTTTGTCCATGGCCGTTGCCATGTCCACTTCCATCGTAAAATGAACACCACCGCTCAGGTCCAGACCCAGTTTCATTGGGTTAGCACCTAAATTCTTTAACCAGTCAGGCTGTGCAGGTGACATGTTTATGGCAGAGATATAATCGTCACTCAGAGTATTACGCAGCAGATCCTGCGCCTTTAGCTGATCTTCAACATTCGTGAAGCGGATCAAAACCTGGCCATTTTCAAGGGCAGTCGATTTTACGGTGAGGCTATTGTCTTTAAGTGTTTTATTTACCTGGTCGAGCACACTGAGATCGGCATTGGTACCTTTAGTACCAGAAACCTGTATGGCCGGATCACGACCATACAGGTTAGGTGTAGCGTATAAAATACCTACGGCCAATACAGCGAGCACAAGTAAATATTTCCACATTGGGTACTTGTTTAACACTGGATCATCCTTATTGCTAGTTTATAGCGAC
This sequence comes from Pseudoalteromonas sp. McH1-42, assembly GCF_022347845.1. Classification (NCBI taxonomy): domain Bacteria; kingdom Pseudomonadati; phylum Pseudomonadota; class Gammaproteobacteria; order Alteromonadales; family Pseudoalteromonadaceae; genus Pseudoalteromonas; species Pseudoalteromonas sp. McH1-42. The sequence goes on from NZ_JAKRFU010000010.1 coordinate 35,458, forward strand.
TTCATTGTGCCTTTTGGTAGCACAGCTGAAATCGCTGATTTTTGTACCGTTACTTCTGCCTGATCATTCAGGGCAATAACGATAAAATCTTTGTCTTCTGCAACCTTAGAGATTTTACCAACCAGGCCACCCTGAGTTAGTACTTCATCACCTTTGGTCAGCGCACTCATCAGATCTTTATGCTCTTTGACACGCTTCGCTTGTGGGCGGTAGATCAGGAAATAGAATACCAGACCAAAAATACCCAGCATGATCAACATGCTCCACTCGCCACCGGCTGGTGCTGCGGCTGCCGTACTGGCATGCGCGCTAGACATAAATAAGCTCATAGCTCTTCCTCATTTAATTTTTATTGCAAACTGTTATTCGGTGTCGGCCAACGGCGGAACCGGTCTGTCACGTCGGGCATAGAAATCAGCCACAAACTGATCAAATGTACCGGCCGCAATGGCCTCACGCATCCCTTCCATCAGGCGCTGATAATAACGCAGGTTATGGATAGTATTAAGACGCGCACCTAAGATCTCGTTGCACTTATCCAAATGATGCAAATAAGCACGTGAGTAATTTTTACAAGTGTGGCAATCACACTCAGGATCCAACGGGCCAGTGTCTGTTTTATGCACCGCGTTACGGATTTTAATCACACCGCCAGTGATAAAGAGGTGACCATTTCGAGCGTTACGGGTTGGCATCACACAGTCAAACATGTCGATACCACGGCGCACCGCTTCAACCAAATCTTCTGGCTTGCCCACGCCCATCAGGTAACGCGGTTTTTGTTCTGGCATCTTGTAAGCACAATGATCCAGAATATTGATCATATCTTCTTTTGGCTCACCCACAGACAGACCGCCCAGCGCATAGCCATCAAAGCCAATGTCCTCAAGCCCAGCCTGAGATTCAGCGCGTAGCTCCGGGTACATGCCGCCCTGAATAATACCGAACAGAGCAGATGGGTTGTCGCCATGTGCTTCTTTCGAGCGTTTAGCCCAGCGTAATGACAGCTCCATTGAGTCGCGCGCTTCTTTTTCAGTGGCAGGGTATGGCGTACATTCATCAAAAATCATCACAATGTCCGAGCCCAGATCACGCTGAACTTCCATCGCTTTTTCCGGTGAAAGCATGATCCGCTCACCGTTGACCGGAGACTGAAATAACACGCCTTCTTCACTGATCTTACGCATAGCCCCTAAGCTGAATACCTGGAAACCGCCCGAATCAGTTAAGATTGGCTTATCCCAATTCATAAAATCATGCAGATCACCATGTTGTTTGATGATCTCGGTGCCCGGACGTAACATCAAATGGAAGGTGTTACCCAGACAGATGTGTGCACCAGTGTCTTTTAGTTCATCTGGCGTCATACCTTTTACGGTACCGTACGTACCCACAGGCATAAATGCCGGTGTTTCAACCACTCCGCGATCGAAAATCAGGCGGCCACGACGCGCTTTACCCTGTGTACAATCTAATTCAAATTTCATACTTACCTCTGGTCGGAAAAACAGTCCAACTTACTCTTAACCAGATGCGACACCTGGCTATACTGAAAACCGTCCGATTCTACCATAGTGGCAATAATATTGGGGCTAAATTAGCACTTTAAAGCGCCAAGCCACAGAATTCAGGGGTTAAAATAGAGAAACCCAGCCTTAATGCTGGGTTTTTACAATTACGCTTTGTCCTGCCTGGTCAGGAACATGGCATCACCATAGCTGAAGAAGCGATACTGCTCGGCAATCGCAGTTTCATAGGCATGCATAATATGCGACTGTCCCGAAAAGGCACTCACCAGCATGATCAATGTTGACTCAGGCAGATGGAAGTTGGTCACCATGGCGTCAACCAGTTGGAACTGATAGCCCGGATAAATGAAGATATCGGTGTCACCATAAAACGGCTTCAGCTCATCCGGGTGCGCTTTGGCAGCAGACTCCAGTGAACGCACAGAGGTTGTGCCAACTGCGATAACCCGACCACCACGCTGACGCGCAGCGGCAATTGCCTCGACCACTTCCTGAGGTACCTCAATATATTCAGAGTGCATTTGGTGGTCATTCACATCATCCACACGCACAGGCTGGAAGGTTCCCGCACCAACGTGAAGCGTCACAAACGCCATCTCGACGCCTTTGTCTTTTAATTGGGTCATCAGCGCGTCGTCAAAATGCAGGCCGGCGGTAGGCGCTGCAACGGCGCCCGGTTTCTCCCCATACACAGTCTGGTAGCGCTCTTTATCTTCTTCTTCGTCAGGACGATCAATATAAGGCGGCAACGGCATATGACCGATTTCGTCCAGAATCGATAACACCGAAGCGTCACCGTGGAACTTGAGCTCAAATAGCTCCCCGTGGCGGGCAACCATAGTCGCTTTGGCTTTACCTTCAAGTAGTATCTCTGCGCCTTCTTTTGGCGATTTACTCGCTCGTACATGTGCCAACACACTGTGCTCATCCAGTACTCGCTCAACCAACACTTCCAGCTTACCACCCGTGGCTTTTTGCCCGAACATCCGCGCCGGGATCACTTTGGTATTATTGAAAATAATGAGATCTTCCGGATTGATCAAATCGACAATGTCCTTGAACACTTTGTGCTGTAGATCACCAGTGTTGCCATCCAGTGTCAACAAACGACTACTGGAGCGTTCTTTTTTAGGGTGGCGAGCGATCAGCTCATCAGGGAGTTCAAAACTAAAGTCAGCAACGCGCATAGAAGACCTCAAATTAATGCAAATAGGCGCCAAGTCTAGTGATCCACCTACGCTAAATCAAGTGCTGAGGTAAAACTATGTAACGCTTGTCAGTATAGAAAAATAGCTTTAATCTAGTCGCTATTGTACGAAAATTCGCAGCTAAAACGCGCCGTATCGTGCCCCTTAAAGTTCCGGGCACATCCTAAGTGCACAAAGCGAGACATATCACAGACTGTAAGGGCAAAAACTTGTTTACTTATTTCATGGGTTTAAGGTAGTAACACCATGGCAAAGCAACTCACATTATTGCTGGTTAATGCGGATCAACAAGAGCGCCAGCTGATCGTCAAAACCTTGTCCTCGCTGAATGTCTTTCGCATCGTTGAGCACAGTGATACGCAAGCGGCATTGGGTGTATTAAAGCAACAAGCCGTAGATTTAATCATTACCGGGCTAAATGTCGGAAAAATTGATGGCTGGCGATTTTCTCGTATGGTGCGCTCCGGACTATTAAAAACCCCGAAAAATACCCCAATTGTATTGACGCCCCCCACTTATTGTGAACGTATTGCTGAAACCACAGCACGCAGTTATAGCATAGATGCAGTGCTGCCTCTGGAGCGTCAGGATGTACTGCCTCAGGTACTGGCAAATGTGTTATCTACACACCTGGAAAAAAGCAGTCGCTTAAACCTGCTGTTGCTCGAGCCGGATCAAACCCGTGCGGATGAGATCTGTCAGCATTTATCCCTGAACTTTACGACCACTCATGTCACCACCACCAATGGGGCACTGTCGCAATTCTTGCAAAATGAGTTTGCAATTGTTTTGCTGGATGCCACCGCAACACACAGTGACTCGGGTAAAGAACTGGTCGCCAATATTTTACAGCACAAACCCAGTCAGGCCATTGTGACCATCATAGACAACCGTGATGCAGACTATGCCGAGCAACTGCTCTTGCTGGGCGTCACCGATTTTGTCCGAGCGCCTTATGATCTGTCTTTACTCAGCAAAGTGTGCGACCACGCGGCCCGTCGTGAAGACTTTATGGTGAGTTATGCGGAATTTGCCGAAAAAGTCGAGCAACTGAGTCGTAGCGAGCGACGCTACAAAGACTTGTTCTCAGCACACCAGCGCATTTTGCTGCACCTCAATACGGTTGTGATGGAGCTGGATACCGCGGGCGTGATCCGCTTTTTAAATCCAGCCTGGGAACAGCTGGTAGGCCACAAACTCAAGGCCAGCATGCATACCAGTATGTTTGACTACGTACTGGCAGAGCATCGGGAAAAACTGGCGACAGTCCTGACTAAGGTCCAGCAGGGTGAGCAACAATCGGCATTACTTGAGCTACAAGTGATGCAAAGTAACCAATGCTCACTCTGGGTAGAATGTCGTTTTCAGCTCATAAAAAACGTCACCAGTACTGCCACTATAACGGCGACCATAGACAACATTCACGAACGCAAGCAGGCTGAGCTTCAGTTACGCCATCTTGCTTTACACGACACCCTGACGGGACTGCATAACCGCTACTACTTCGATCAGCAATTAAACCTATTCTGTGAACAGGCAAAACAAGACGCACACCTTGAACATGCGCTTATCTATATTGATCTGGACCACTTTAAGATCATCAATGACAGCAAAGGTCACCAGCAAGGTGATATTGTGCTCAAGGAGGTCGCCCAACTGTTTGGTGAACACATTGCAGATGAACACCTGATCTTCCGAATTGGAGGTGATGAGTTTGCGATTTTACTGAAACATACTCCCCTGTTGGATGCACATATGCTGGCTGAAAGTGTCTGTAGCGCCATTGAGCATCATCAGTTTCATTCTGAGGAAGCCAGTTATACTATCAGTTGTTCTATTGGTTTAGCACAGATCACACATCAGAACAGTGATCCCAGTGAGTGCCTAAAGCAGGCCGATATTGCGCTATATATTGCTAAAAACTTAGGCCGTAATCTGGTTCACTGCTACAGCAAAGAAGATGCGCAAAACAGCACCCTGCAAACCGGCCTGGAGTGGGGGCACAATGTGCGTCAGGCTCTGCAAAATAATCACATTGAACTGCACTACCAGCCAATTTGGGATTTTAAACGCAATCAGGTGGCCTACTTCGAGGCCTTATTAAGATTACGTATAGATGACAACCTGGTTTACCCAAACCAGTTTATCCCGGCGCTGGAGTTGCTAAACGATACCTATCTGATGGATCAGTGTGTGATCCGCGAGTGCATTCGCGCCATCGCAAGTCACCCCGAATTACATCAGGTCTCCGTCAATTTATCTGCACAGTCTTTCCTCGATGAACGCTTGTTACCGCATATTCAGTCTTGTCTGGCGGAGTTCCAGGTCGCAGCCAGTGCGATTATTTTTGAGATCACAGAGTCGGCCAGTATTAATAACCTCAGTGCCACACAGGCGATGATTGCCAAACTCAATGAGCTCGGCTGTCACTTCTCTATCGATGACTTTGGCACCGGATTCAGTACCTTCAGCTACTTAAAACAGCTTCCAGCTCAACATGTTAAGATTGACGGCTCGTTTGTACGTGACATGCTCAATGACCCCATAGATTTAGCGCTGGTGAAAGCCGTGAATGACATCAGTCACTCGCTGGATAAGCGCTCAGTGGCTGAGTATGTGGAGAGCAAAGAGATTTTTGACGCACTCAAAGAGATTGGCATTGATTATGGTCAGGGCTACTATATTTCGCGCCCATTACCGGTTGAACAGCTTACCGCAGTACTGCAAACTATTTTATCTGAGAAAACAGCCTGCTAGTCTTTTTGTACAAAATTCGACTAAAATATAGCTGCCTCTTGGGTAATTCTCATCTATAATTAAGCGTACATTTTGACGTGTCACTTTAAATAGCTGAAACACAGGTATTTACAAGACATTCAACGGATTTGGACACGTCTGGCTATGGAAATGGAGGAATCGCAATGGTACAGCTGTCTATTATATTGTTGCTCATATACGTTGTTATCGCCGTACAATGTTACCGAAGCGCAAGCCACAAAGGCTACCCTAAACTGTTTTTTACCTTACTGGGCTTAGTGCCTTACTTTAACCTGGTGGTGTGGGTTTACTTATTATTCTTGCCCGACCTCAAATCAAGCCGCCAGTTGGGTTCTCTGGAGTCGTAACCGCACTTCACGGCCCATTTCAGCACTGACTATCACACATGAAGGGCAACTGCCCTTCATGATTTTATACCAATTTGCTTAATTAAGAGTTCTATTTTGAGGCGAAAAAATAGGGTCGATAACACCGCTCCCGCGTCCTGCTATCGCTGAGGCACCTACGTCCATATAGGCGAGGCTAAAATTTGTGAACCTATGTCTAAGGTATAAGGTTCTAAATGAGAAATTTTTAACGCCGTTACCGTCTTATTAGCTCCTTCAAATCGAACAAGGTATTAAGTGAAATTGGTAATATTATCGGTTGTTCGTCTCACTGCAATGCTGCGCTACAAACTCGCCCGCTTTGTCACTGAACAATCGAAAATCACGGATCCGTCCGGTGGTCTTGCGCCATAACAAGCCAATCTCTCGATAGGCATCTGGTTGCGGCGCCGTCGCGACCATTGGCTTACCATCCAGGATCCCGGCGTTGAGTGCCATCTGTGGCAAAAAGGTCACGCCATTTTGATATTCCACCATACTCAACAAGGTATGCAGATTGGCAGCTTCAAACGGGTTGATACACGCACTACGATTAAGGTGACACGCACTGAGCGCATGATCGGTCATGCAGTGTTCCCGCTCCAGCAAAAAGACACTTTGCTCAGGCAACACATTAAAATCATCCAGCTGCTCAGGTACCTGGTAGTCCAGGTGACGTACCAAAGAGAAATGGTCCCGGGCTATCACTTGAGTATGAAATTTCTCTGTCCGGTAGGGCAGTGCCAGCATGCCCATATCGATATGCCCCTGCTCCAACTTGTCGAGTAAGCGGTCACTGGTATCCTCTACCAAAACCAGTTGCAATTCAGGGAAAGCATCTTTACAAAAGCGATATAAGGGCGCGGCAATAAAACTAGCAATGGTAGGAATAATCCCTAAAACCAGTTTGCCCGATAGCGGGTGTTTAAAGCTCTTGGTCAATTCCACCACACTGATGGTGTCACCAATGATGCGCTTAGCACGCTCAACGACCTCTTCGCCCACATCCGTAAACATCAGGCTGCGGTTTTCACGCTCTATCAGTTGGCATCCCAGGGTTTCTTCCAGATTCTGAATGGCACTGCTCAGGGTTGACTGGCCAATAAAACAAGCTTCCGCAGCACGACCAAAATGCTGGTGCTGATGTACGGCAATTAGATACTGTAACTGTTTAATGCTTGGTAAGTTATTCACTTTTTATACCCACAAATAAAAAGACCCCAACACCAAAGGCATTGAGATCTTTTCAAGCTAAAAGTCTGTCCTTTCTGTTAAACGCCGAACGCGCTTCTCAGAATGTAGAATATAACAATAGCAAGGGCAGCGCCAACTGGCAATGTGATAACCCACGAAACCACAATGTTTCTGATCACACCCATGTTTAGCGCGGCAATACCGCGTGCCATACCAACACCCAGTACCGCACCAACCAGCGTTTGCGTGGTTGAGATTGGCAGGCCCGTGCCCGATGCAATCACTACGGTCGACGCAGCAGCAAGTTCAGCAGCGAAACCTCGGCTTGGCGTCAGGTGCGTGATGCCTTCACCAATGGTTTTAATTACTTTTTTACCCAATACAGCCAGACCGACTACGATGCCGAGACCACCCAGAGGCAAGATCCACCACGCCAATGCAGCCTTCTTGGCAATTTCACCATTGTGCTCCACGATGTTTACCACCGCAGCCAAAGGACCAATCGCGTTGGCAACATCATTCGAACCATGCGCAAACGCCATACAACATGCCGTTAATACCATCAGGATAGCAAACACTTTTTCAACGTTGTTGAAGTGCATTTGTTTATCCGCATTCGGGTCGATTTTCAGACGGTTGATGGCCATTTTACCAATCAAGCCAACAATCACTGCAATACCGATAGCCAGCGCATACCCTTCTACAGCACCCAGATCAACACCGATGTGCTTCAGGCCTTTTTTAATCGTCACCAGTGACATCACGAAACCAGCCAGACCCATATACACAGGCACAAAGCGCTTCGCGTTCTCAAGCGGTTTATCTGTATCGAAAATCAGCTTCTGCGCACTCATAAAGATAAGGTACGCAATAAAGCCAGAAATGGCCGGGGTGACAATCCAGCTGCCCACGATACCTGCGACTTTACCCCACTGAATGGCTTCGCTGCCCACAGCGACGAGCGCAAAACCTATGATGGCACCAATGATAGAGTGCGTGGTCGAGACCGGCCAGCCTAGCATTGAAGCCAATAATAACCAGGTACCAGCGGCAAACAGGGCCGAAATCATGCCCAGTACCATCAGTTCAGGTACGTCCATAAATGGGGTTGAATCGATGATCCCCTTACGGATCGTTGACGTTACCTCACCACCGGCCAGGTAGGCACCGGCAAATTCAAAAATCATCGCGATGATGATCGCCTGCTTGATGGTCAGTGCTTTAGAACCAACCGATGTACCCATTGCATTGGCTACGTCGTTCGCACCAATACCATAGGCCATAAAGAAACCAACTGCGGCCGCTATAATAATCAATAGCGTGCCATAGGATGCAATGATATCCATTGTAAAACCTTTAATTCTTAACTAATTGTGTGAGGGCAGATGGTGCACGCTTAACGCGCCAGCATCAGCTCCAGTCGTGAACCTACGCGCTCAGCAATGTCTGCCAGCTCACCAACCCACTCGATGATCTTGTATAAGAACATCACATCAATTGGATTGAGTTCACTTTCAATGCTGCGTAATCCCATACGAATACGGATCTGCATCTCATCGGTATCTTCCTCGATGGCATCCAGTTCAACGAGCATTTTTTCGACCAGTGCAACTTCGCGACCACGGAAACCGGTTTCCAGTAGTTCATCGAATTCGTTAATGGCTTCTGAGGCTTGTTTTGTCGCATCAACACAGCGTGTCAGATACGCCAAAAAATCGGCTTGAATTGATTCAGGGATCTCCAGTTCACGACCAATTACACGTCCAGCGATGTCTTTGGCTTTGTTGGCGATCTTGTCTTGGTGGGTAATGAGTTCCAGTAAATCTGTACGTTCTACTGGCATAAACAGACCACGTGGCAAGTGCAGGCGCACTTCACGTTTTAATGTATCTGCTTCTCTTTCCAGGTTACGGATCTGCACACGAAGCGCATCGGCCTCGGTCCATTCCCCTTTGAAGGCATGATTAAAGAACGGGATCAAGGTTTCACTGGCTTGATGGACGATCTTTATGTGCTCTTCAATCGGCTTAATAGGAGACTTTGCGAACACTCCTAAAAATGCATTACTAGGCATAACTGACCCTTAAATCATATTAATATGCATGTGCAGGGCGCAATTTTACAGTATTAAGCCAAATTGTGAACGCTTTTTCGTGTGAAGTTCTGATTAACGGCACAATCACGTTTAACAAACTGTAAGGTTGTCACGCGAAGACAGCAACCTTCTGTTTGCTTAACTCTACAATAAACATAGAAAAAATAGTCAGATAAATCCCCTAACGAGATAGGATAATTTTGTAACGTATGAGCAAGCCTGGGCGGAATTAACTCGAACAAAGCGAGCATATAGCTCGCTCATGTTCATGCCCGCACCAGATCATACTTCCTTTACAAAACAATCCTGATAGCAAGTTAACTCCGTATGCATGGGCCCGACTCCCCCTGCAATCTGGGGCGTCATTTTGTCATTGAGTGACTTACTTTTCATCGCAAGTTGTTTCATACTTTTTTTGTTCAGAGCTAGTTTCATAGTTCATTCCTTCTATTGATCACTTTTTGCTCACAAACAGTTATAAATAAAAAACAACACAGTGTCGACTATTGGTACTTGCTTATTTTTAGTACTACAGTGACTTTTCAATGTCTTCCTGAGAAGTATGGCGAATATCTTTGCCATTAACGAAATAAATTACATATTCTGCAATATTCTGACAACGATCACCGATGCGCTCGAGTGAGCGAACTGACCAGATCAGGTCCATAATTTTTGGAATTGAACGCGGGTCTTCCATCATATAGGTCATGATCTGACGCGTAAGTGCTTCATATTCACGGTCAACTTTAGCGTCTTCTTTATGTACCTCAAATGCCCGCTGCGCATCCATTCTGGCAAATGCATCCAGCACATCATGTAGCATCTGAGAAACCAAACGACCCATGTTTTCAACATTCACCAGCAAGTCCTGCTGATCTTTCGTGAAAGAGTCCAGTGCTACTTTCGCAATGCGTTCTGCTTCATCACCAATACGCTCCAGATCAGCAATGGTTTTTGCAATGGCAACAACCAATCGTAAGTCACTGGCCGCCGGCTGACGCTTAGCAATAATGCGAGTACATTCTTCGTCAATGCTCACTTCCATGGCATTCACCTGATAGTCGTTTTCGCTGACTTTGCGGGCCTTATTTTCATCACAATGGCTCACTGCATCGAGGGCCAAATTTAGCTGTTGTTCAACCAGTCCGCCCATACTCAGTACATGGTTACGAACGTTCTCCAGCTCTTCGTTAAAGCGGCCAGAGATATGCTTATTAATATTATGTTCCATAGTCAGTTCCTAATTTGTTTCAACACGGCATAGGCGCCTCCTTGTGGAGGCGCTGACTCAGCGCTTTGCTGAGCCCGATGAATTAACCATAACGACCGGTAATATAGTCTTCGGTTTTCTTCTTGGTCGGTGTTGTAAACAGAGTATTAGTATCTGAATATTCGATCAGTTCACCCATGTACATAAAGGCTGTTTGATCGGATACCCGCGCTGCCTGCTGCATGTTGTGAGTAACGATCACCACGGTGTACTTTTCTTTCAGGTCGTTGATCAGCTCTTCAATAACCAAAGTTGAGATAGGGTCTAGTGCCGAGGTTGGCTCATCCAGCAATAATACCTCTGGCTCAATCGCAATTGAGCGTGCAATAACCAGACGCTGCTGCTGACCACCCGACAAACCAAATGCACTGTCGTGCAAACGATCTTTTACTTCATCCCATAAAGCAGCACCACGCAGTGAGCGCTCCACCACTTCATCTAGCTTACGTTTGTCTTTTACACCCTGTAAGCGTAGACCGTAAACCACGTTCTCGTAAATAGACTTAGGGAATGGGTTTGGACGCTGGAATACCATACCAACATTACGACGCAGAGCCGCTACATCAACACTTTTGTCATAAATGTTGGTGCCGTTGAGATTAATTTCTCCCTCAATACGACACGTGTCGACCAGGTCATTCATGCGGTTAATACAACGCAATAGCGTCGATTTACCACAACCCGACGGGCCGATAAACGCTGTTACCTGACCGCGTGGGATCAACATGTTGATATTGCTCAGAGCCTGTTTGTCACCATAGTAAAGGTCAAGGTTTTTGATCTCTAACGCGGTTAGTTCCGGGCTCAAGTTTTCCAGATCCAACTTTTTGCTGGTATCTGCATTATTTACCTGTGGCGCTACTGTAATCATAAATGTTTACCTATTTAAATACTTTACTATTAGTGCTCTAAAGCTCTGAATTTTTCACGTAGGTGGTTACGGATCCCAATTGCAGTGATGTTCAGTGCAATGATCACGGTTACCAGTAAGAAGGCGGTCGCATAAACCAAAGGACGTGCCGCTTCTACGTTCGGGCTCTGGAAGCCCACATCATAAATATGGAAACCCAGGTGCATAAACTTCCGGTCAAGGTGAATATACGGGAAGTTACCATCCAGCGGCAAGGTCGGTGCCATTTTCACCACACCCACCAGCATCAGCGGTGCAACCTCACCGGCTGCTCGGGCAACCGCCAGGATCAGACCGGTCATAATTGCCGGGCTGGCCATAGGAATAATAATACGCCATAAGGTCTCGGCTTTGGTCGCGCCCAGTGCCAGCGAACCATGACGCACTGTGCTTGGAATACGGGACAAGCCTTCTTCGGTCGATACAATCACCACAGGCAGCGTCAGGATTGCCAGTGTCAGTGCTGACCAAATCACGCCTGGCGTACCAAATACCGGACTCGGTGCGGCTTCTGGGTAAAACAGAGCATCAAGTGAGCCACCCAGCATATAAACGAAGAAACCTAAACCGAATACACCGTATACGATAGACGGAACACCTGCCAGGTTGATCACCGCAATGCGGATCATTTTAGTCACAGCATTTTTCGCAGCATATTCGTGTAGGTAAATCGCAGCAACAACACCAAATGGGGTCACAATTACCGCCATCAGCATAACCATAAACACAGTACCAAAGATGGCCGGGAATACCCCGCCTTCAGTATTCGCTTCGCGTGGGTCATCGCTGATGAATTTACCAATCTGCGACATATAATGGCCTACTTTTGCAAAGAAGCCCATGTCATTCGGGAACCAGAAGTCTAATACCTGATATAAAGGTAGTGTCACTTCCTCACCACGCATGTCACGGACAACCACTTCGTCACGCTTTGCACCGTTACGCAGTTCAAATAACGTTTTTTCCAGTACTTTATATTCATCACGTAAGGCTGCACGTTGTGCTTCCAGATCAGCGATGATTTCAGGCGTCAGTTCATTATCCAACTGATAAGCACGCTCTTTAAGACGTAAACGCTCCAGTTCATAGTTAATGTGACCAATCTCGCCGTTTTGCAGGTCAAGTGCTTCATCGTTCAGATCAACAGCACGTTCAACCATCTCTTCCAGCGCTTCTACCGGGTTATCAGTGACAACCTGACCGTCGCGAATAACACGCTCAACGTAGCCGTAGAAGTTACCATTTTTAGTACGCTCAAAGACTGCTATCTGCGCCGGCTTAGACTGGCTTTGGATATCGGTGGACAAGATCCAACGGAAATCCAACTCAACGTACTCACGGTTACCCGTTTTTACCAATAAACGCTCGATGTACTCTCCTGGGTGATTAGAAAAATCCAGGCCAGTTGCTTCCAGTCGAGATTTAGGCACTAACTCTCTGTCGTAGATTTCACCAATGACGGTTTGTTTCTGAACCGAGCCTTGCAGGTGCATTTCCACTACTTCGGAAGGCCAGAAAAAGCTCAAACCTTTCCACGCAATCATTGCAAGCAGACCCAGTACCGAGATCAAACTGATGCTGACCGCACCACCTGTCATCCAGATCCACGGAGATCCTGACTTAAACCACTGTCTTACCATGTCATCTCACTCCAGTTACATTGAGCTATATTTTTCACGCAGCTGCTGACGTACAAATTCAGCCATCGTGTTAAATACGAAAGTAAAAATAAACAATACAAAGGCTGCCAGGAACAGGATCCGATAGTGTGAACTGCCAACTTCCGATTCAGGCATTTCTACCGCAATGTTCGCCGCCAAAGTACGCATCCCCTGGAAGATACTCCAATCCATAATCGGTGTATTACCCGTCGCCATCAGTACAATCATGGTTTCACCCACGGCACGACCAAGTCCCATCATCACCGCCGAGAAGATGCCTGGGCTGGCTGTCAGCAGGACTACACGAACCAGGGTTTGCCATTGAGTTGCACCCAGTGCGAGTGAACCATTAGACAGGTGTTTAGGCACGCTAAATACCGCATCTTCAGCAATTGAGAAAATCGTCGGGATAACCGCAAAGCCCATCGCAATACCTACAACCAGAGAGTTACGCTGGTCAAAGGTCAGGCCCAGTTCGTTGGTCAGATACTGACGTACGTTACCACCGAACATCCATCCTTCAATCACGTCGCTCATGGCAAATGATAACCAGCCAACCAGCAAAACGACCGGGATCAGCAAGATTGAGTGCCAGCCATCGGGCACAAAGTGGCGAATGGCTTTCGGCAGCTTAGTCCAACCCAGCGCCGTACCCAGAATGGCCAATGGTAGTAATAGCAATAGAGCAACAATCGCTGGTAAGTGGCTTTCAATCAGCGGTGCTAACCACAGACCTGCCAGGAAACCCAGAATAACGGTAGGCAGTGCTTCCATGATTTCAACCGTTGGCTTTACCACACGGCGCAACTCACTCGACATAAAGTAAGCAGTATAAATCGCCGCAGACAGGGCAATCGGAACCGCAAACAGCATAGCGTAGAACGCTGCCTTAATCGTACCGAACGAAATTGGTACTAATGAGAATTTGGATTCAAAGTCATCACTGGCAGATGTAGACTGCCAGGTATACGCCGGCTCCGGGTAACCTTCGTACCAAACTTCCTGCCACAATGCCGACCAGGTCACTTCCGGGTGCTCATTGTGGATCTCAAATACGCTCACCCGATTGCCCGTCAGCAATAACGCTGCATTGGCTCGCGGTGAAATCGCGAAGGCATCAATGGCCTGCTCAGCCACCTTACCGCGCCACAGCTCGGCTTCACTGGTGGTGTAGTAAACGCCCAGCTCACCTTGTTCTGTGGTGGTAAAGAAAGTACGGCGATAGAACTCACTGTGTACTCTCATGTGCTTACTCTTATCGCTTTCAAAAGCACGAATTTTGGCAAACTCACGACCATCGTCCGTGTTCACTTCAAACCATTGCGACACTTCGCCATTGTCGTTTGCCAGCATCAGCGAGTTGGCACCTGCCAGCAACGCCATGCTGACCAGGTTGGCATTTTCTTCGTTAGCTGCCAATAACTGGAATTGCTTGATATCGTCCGCAAAGCGAGTGTCAAAGATATAAATCTGATTTGCAGAACGTACAAAAGTACGTGTTGTGTCTGGCGAAATAAGCAGGTCGTCAATGCGACCTTCAATAGGTAATTCAGTACGCGTTACCTGCCATTCCATTTCACCCGAGAACATATTTTCTTCAGCCGCAAACGACGCGAAGATCACGCGCTTGTCGGCTGTCAGTGCAACCACGGCAGTTTTGTCTTCGTAATGACTGAAGGCAAACTTTTTCAGCGCCTGACGCTGCTCATCAACCAACAATTGTTGGCCATCCAGCGGATAACCCAGACGTGGCTTCATCACACGCTGATTACCCGGGAAAGTAACCACAAAATTGGGCTTAAGGATTTGCACCTCACCGTTGTCCAGGCCGTATGCATACTGACCTAGAAATGGTGCACTTTTCGCAAAGCTGGTGATCTGGCCATCAAGCTGTGTGTGCAAAGTGCTCAGCAGCGAGCCCGTGTTGTCGCCCTTTACCTGATAAAAATCAACCTGACCGGTGTTGTCCAGCAGATACGCAATCTCTGTTTGCTCTTCTACACCCAGCGCGAAGTAGCGCTTCTCGGCAGACAATGCAATATCAACCCGTTTTTCGACCTTAGCGGATTCGAAAATAGGCTGAACAACATAAAGCAAATAGAAGAATATCAATAGCAAAGCGACCAATACCATTACCCCACCTGAGGTAATGCCAAACTGGGCAAAGCGGTCCTTTAAGAGACGGCTTCTATCCGTTTTAAAGGATGGTTTTTGCGGATTGGAAGTCATCAAAATACCCTTTCATAATCAAACTGCGGCGCATTATATTTCATCAAGATGACAGTTGTGTTACACCTCAACCCAAGTCTGCCCGCTTTTACAGACTGGCCGTAATTCTGTACTGTCCTTGGCGTATTTTCTCAGCTTGACCGCTTCAAACCACGGACAAACCGTTCCCAACTTTACACCAAAGTACCGATATTGCCTCGAAAAAAATCTCCCACATACAAAGAAAGACACCGCATACCGACAGCCGGGAAATAATGATATTGCGTGCTGTCAAAGGAACTTAACACCCCAAGTAAGGTCTGGATTACAGTGACACCGGTGATTTTTGCAATTTTTTACATTGTATCCATTATCGGAAGTAGACAAATAAGTTTCATTTACTAGGCTTATAGAGCGATTATTCGCTTTCATTCAGGGCTTAGATACCGAGCCACCAATAATAAGAGACATGTGATATGAAGCAGTTAGTACTAACACTTATAGGCAAGGACCAACCAGGTCTCGTTGAAAGGGTTTCCTCAACCATTCTTAACCATCACGGTAACTGGCTAACCAGTAACCTAAGCCACTTCGCCGGACAGTTTGCAGGGATAGTACAGGTTGAAGTAGCAGAGGAGCACTTGCAAGAGCTACAAGACGCCGTACTTGATATTCCGGAGCTGGAAGTGCGGATTGCCAATGGCGAGCAAACCGACAGCATAGAGCCGGAAACACTCAACCTGGTGATCACAGGTAATGACAGACCTGGCATTGTACAGGAGCTGGCAGCGGTGATCCGTCATAAGGGGGCGAATATTACCCACCTTAATTCTAAACAACAAAGCGCACCAAATTGGGGAGTACCGATATTTAGCGCATTTGCCACCGTCAGCCTGCCTGCAGGGATGCTAAAAGACAACGTTGTCGAAGCGCTTGAGGCGATCACCAGCGATCTGATCGTGGATGTTGAACAACCTTAATAGCGTTATCCGGTAAGGTCGTTACGGTGCCTTACCGGTCATTCTACCTATGTTCTTTCAATGTACAGACACTTTGATATCAAACAAAGCAAACCAGACAGAGTAGTCTACACTTTGTTGATAATTTGGTGACATGACAGCGCATGTCATATAAGTGTCACACTACCGACATATTCTACGCGCAGCTTTAAATTACCATGGACAGAAAGATGCAGGCATTATCTAACGATCCCATTACCATCAGCTACTTTGCCAAGGAGCTGAGCTGGCTCTCTTTTAACGAACGTGTGCTTCAAGAAGCCAAAGACAAAAGCAATCCAATTATTGAACGGATCAGATTCTTGGGGATATTTTCCAATAACTTAGATGAATTCTTCCGTGTCCGTGTTGCCGATGTAAAACGTCGTATCTTATTAAGTAACCTGCCCGAAGCGGACTTTGACGAAGACGAAGCGCTACTTAACCAGATGAACAAGAAAGTACTGGAACTGGGCAAGAAGTTCTCACACATTTACGATCAGATCCTGATTGACCTGAATGAGCACAACATTCATATCAAAAAGCCTGCTGAGCTGTCGGATTTTCACCAGCAATGGCTGGCTAAGTATTTTCAGGATCAAGTGCTACAGCATATGTGCCCTATTTTGCTTAGCGAGAACAAAGATTACTCAGATCACATCAATGACGCCCTGACCTATTTGTTTGTCGAAATGCGCGGTGATAAGCAACATCATGCTCTGCTTGAGCTGCCCACTGATCGTCTGGAACGCTTTATTCTGTTACCGCCGGAGAAAACCCGTCGCCACAAAACCATTGTCATGCTTGATGAAGTCGTACGCTTCTACCTCCACGAAGTATTCAGGAACTTTCTCAGTTTTGACAGCATTGAAGGCTATGAGATAAAACTGACCCGGGATGCCGAATACAACCTCGACGACGAAATTGAAGAAGGTCTGCTGGATAAAATGTCGAAGGGTCTCAAACAGCGCTTATATGCCGAGCCTGTGCGCCTGACCTATGACGAAGCGATGCCAGAAGAAATACTGAAAGTGATGAAAAAGCGCCTTGGCGTAACCAGTCAGGACGCCCTGATCCCGGGCGGCCCGTACCGGAACTTCCGCGATTTCATCGGCTTTCCTAACGTCGGCCGTGGCTATCTGGAAAATAAACCACTGCCACCGCTACAAAGTGAAGCCTTCAACGCACACCAAAGCATCTTCCGGGCTATCTCAAAACAAGATATTTTGCTTTATTACCCCTACCACACTTTCAATCACATGCTTGAATATGTGCGCCAGGCCGCCTTTGATCCCAAAGTGACTCAGATTAAGGTCAATATTTACCGTGTCGCGTCTCGCTCAAGATTGATGTCTTCGCTGATCAATGCAGCCAAAAACGGAAAAAAAGTCACCGTGATGGTTGAGCTCAAAGCCCGCTTTGATGAACAAAACAACATTGAATGGGCGAAAATGCTCAGCGACTATGGCATCAAGGTCATGGTGGGGATCCCGGCACTGAAAGTACACAGTAAACTGTGCGTGGTACACCGCAAAGAAAAGGGCCAGATAGTTAAATACGCCCACATCGGAACCGGTAACTTCCATGAAAAAACAGCACGAATTTACACCGACTTCAGCTTATTCACAAAACACCCGGAGATCTGTGATGAGTGTGACGACGTGTTCAAGTTTATCGAGAGCAGCTACCGACCCTTTAATTTTAAGCACCTGATGATTTCTCCGCTCAACGCGCGAGAGAAAATTCTGACTTTGATTAATCAGGAAAGCAAAAACGCTCAGGCAGGTAAAACAGCCAAGATCACCGTCAAGGTGAATAACCTGGTAGACAAAGAGCTCATCGACGCCTTGTACAATGCGTCAATGGCCGGCGTAAAAGTCCGCATGATCATTCGCGGCATGTGTGCCCTGGTACCCGGGTTACCCCGCTTTAGTGAGAACATCAAAGTGATCAGTATTGTCGACCGCTTTTTAGAGCATCCCAGGGTGATGGTCTTCGAAAATGCAGGTGATCCGCAGGTCTACATTTCTTCTGCCGACTGGATGACCCGCAATCTGGATCACCGGGTTGAAGTCGGTGCGCCTATCTATGATGAATCACTCAAGCAACTGATCATCGATATTCTCGAGCTGCAATTCAAAGACAGGGCCAAAGCTCGGATCATTGACAGCGAACAGAAGAATCTCTATGTTCGTCGCGGTAATAAGAAGAAGATCCGCTCCCAGATAGCTATCTATGACCATCTGAAAAAGTGGGAAAGTAATCAATCCAATACATAAGGGCAGCTTTATGACCACATACCCTTCCATCGCGGCCGTTGATTTAGGCTCGAACAGTTTTCATTTAGTCGTCGCGCGGGAGGTCGATGGTCGTCTGCAATTGTTGCACAAAGAAAAGCAACGTGTGTTTCTGGCCGC
This sequence comes from Pseudoalteromonas sp. McH1-42, assembly GCF_022347845.1. Classification (NCBI taxonomy): domain Bacteria; kingdom Pseudomonadati; phylum Pseudomonadota; class Gammaproteobacteria; order Alteromonadales; family Pseudoalteromonadaceae; genus Pseudoalteromonas; species Pseudoalteromonas sp. McH1-42. The sequence goes on from NZ_JAKRFU010000010.1 coordinate 54,091, forward strand.
CGGTCTGGACGAACAGTTCAACTTAAGCGAAGAAGCCATTGAGCGGGCGCTGCATGTACTGCAACAATTTGCTGCCACTTTACAGGATTTTGATAAGCACAGCGTACAGGTTGTCGCGACCTATACGCTGCGCAATTGTCGCAATATTCGCGATTTTCTGGCCCGAGCAAAAAAAGTATTTCCTTTTAAAATCAACGTCATTTCTGGTCAGGAAGAGGCCCGTCTTATCTATCAGGGTGTAGCGAACCACATTCATAGTGAAGATAACCGCCTGGTCATTGACATTGGTGGTGGCAGCACTGAGCTTATCATTGGCAAACACCTGGATCACAAATTACTCACCAGTCGTAATATCGGCTGCGTCACGCTCAGTAACGGGTACTTTCAAGACCTGAAAATGACAGCAAAACGCTTTGCCAAAGCCGAAATTAAAGCTGAACAAAACATTGAGGCCATCTCTGCCAGCTACCGTAAAGCCGGTTGGCAAACCTGTATTGGCACCTCCGGCACAATCAAAACCTTGTGTGCCATTGCCCAGGAGTTATTTGCGCAGGATACCCTGACCCTGGCTGTGCTGGAGCAGATAAAACAACGCCTGATTGAGGCCGACTCACCTCATACACTCAACCTTAAAGCGTTACCCGAGGAGCGTTATGCCAGCATTGCCGGCGGTTTGTCGATTCTGATCGGGGCATTCAGACAGCTCAATATTGACGAGCTAACCTATTGCGATAACTCATTGCGTGAAGGTCTGTTACAGGAGATGGCGCAAAATGATGAGTTTGATATTCGCACCCGCACCATCAGTGCAGTCGGTGACCATTATGCCGTTGATAAGCAACATGCTGAACATATCTGCGAGACACTTAATCAGATGGTCGACATGGTGCGCCAGAGCTGGGCACTCAGTGAATTCGACCTGCAAGTGCTGCGCTGGGCCGCCAGATTACACGAAGTGGGTTTAGCGATTAACTCTTCGGGGATCCACAAACACAGCGCTTACATCGTGCTCAACGCACAACTACCCGGTTTTACTCAGGAGCAACAGCAGCTGCTGGGCACCCTGATCCGTTTTCATCGTAAGAAAATTAAACGCACTGAACTGTCCGCCATGGTCGAGGCCGATCTGACCCATTTCGCCCGGCTGCTTACCTTGCTGCGACTGGCTATCCTGGTGCACCAAAAACGACAAATCGATCAGGTTGCCAAATTCACACTCGAGGCGATGGACGACAGCTTACTACTTACATTCGAGCCTGACTGGCTCGCCCAACATTCCCTGTTTGTGGCTGATCTTCAACAAGAGCAAGCCTATTGGAAAACCCTCAATATGACGCTAATGTTCCCCTCCGTGGGCTAACCAGCTCTAAGCCCGCTCTGCGGGCTCAGGCGACGTCTTCTTTTACAACAGCGTAAATTTCATCGGCATAGACCCGGCTGTCCAGCGCCAGTGAGAAGAGGAGTTCAAGACTGGACGCCGGGCGGATCGCATTAAGGATCAGCTCAGCTTCCTGAATATTATTGCGCTCAACTTCAATCGCCAGGCGTAATGCTCCCCCTATCAAGCCTTTGTAGCTCAATAACGCACTGCTGAGGTCTGGATCCAGTGAAAACTCATCGACAATAACCGACAACTCAACATCCAGCACCGCATCGAGCACTGACATCAAGCCAATCAGATAGCCTTGTTGTGCCATTTCATCGCCGCCTGGCAGCAAGAATTGTTCAAGAAACTTCGCCCGTGCCAGCCCTAGCTTAGTCAGTTCACTGGGCTTATCTGCCCCTAGCTCACTTAAGGCCAGTACCTTTACGAACTGACGGATCGCATCCTCACCCAAATAGACAACTGCCTGCGCAATTGAGCGGATCTCGATTTTATCTTCTCCGGCTTTGGCATTGGCCAGCTTTAGCACCCGCGCTGTCAGGCTGAGATCTTTGGCAATTCTCTGTTGGATTTCTTTGAAGCACAGGGATTTTTTGGCCGTACAACGCAATAAATCAAGCACCACCATTTTAGAGGGCTCGACATTACCATGATTGAGCATTTCAGGCACAGCAAAGAAGAAGCCCTGAAAGTAATCAGCCCCGGCACTTTTGATAAAGCTGTAGTGCTCTAGGGTTTCAATACGCTCAACAATCACTTTGGTGGTGGGAAAACGTCGCTTAAGCTTTTTCAGCATCATGGTGGTTTTAATCACCGGCTCAAGTACTTCGATTTTGATGTAATCCATCAGAGGCAATAAGACTTCCCAGCGCTCGTCACCGTCGTAATCATCTAACGCAAAGCGATATCCTAACTTTTTCAGTTTAGTGACTGTCATCACCAACTCATCGAGATTGGTTGAACGTTCAACGATTTCAATCACGAGCCCTTGAGGCCGAAGTAACTTAGGAAGCTCCTGAAGCAAAGTTTCATCAGACAAGTTGATAAATGCAGGCACACCTGCGGCAAGCCGTTCTACACCAATGAAAAGCAGAGAGTTAAAAAACAACCGTCCTGTCGCCTGGCCATCACTGACCCCGATTGGAAAGGCATTATTATGTGAGTCCCGATACAACAATTCATAGGCAGCCACGCTCTGTTCACGATTGAAAATGGCCTGGCGTGCAATATATTGCACCGCGTCTTTTTTTGACTTGGCAATATGACCGCTCATTAACATCCTTAACTCTTGTACTTTAAAGGCTTCCATTGTCCCAGCATATGAAAACTCACGCCCCTGAGCAAACTATTTCCTCACTACTTGGGGTATCATGAAACTGTGCATCAGGCAGTTGCCGGGACAGCCTCTCTTTTACTATCATAGGTCTTATGAGTTTTACACTTATTTCGCCTTTTTGCATCCTGCTTTTACTTACTTCGTGGCTTTTATCTAGCCAGGGCGTCATCGCTGCGCCTGTTGACCAGGGCACTCCCCCCCCCACCGCGCGCGAAGCTGTAACCTTAAAATACAGTATCAGTGGCTCTGGCACCTTCTACCCTTACTTCACCAACAACCCACAGCACCCTGGCATACTGCCTGATTTAGTGGCACGGATCCTCACACAGTCGGCAATTGAAGGCGAAAATATTGTCTTACCCGCAAAGCGCACTAACCGCTACCTGGAATCAGGCAAAATAGACTTTGACCTGATCAGCCCAGCCTGGTTGAAAGCCTCACAGCTCACTGATCCGCGGTTTGTCTTTTCTGACGCCATGCTCCCCATTCGTGAATATGTGGTGACACGCGCCCCCGCCCCCTCGTTAAGCAATTTGTCGGGTCGAATGGTGGGGACAGTACGAGGTTATTATTACCATGACGACGATGAGTTTGTCCGAGTTGACTTTGAATCTGAGCGCGCTCTGATACAAGCGCTAAACAAAGGACGGATCGATATCGCCATCCTGGGTGATCTGCCTGCCCAATATTGGTCTGCTCAGGACAATGTGGCGCTGCACTTTAACCAATTGCACTCACATGGCACCTTGCACATTCGCCTGCGCGCTGAACATGCGCACCTCTTACCTGTTCTCAACCAAGCGATCCAGACATTGCGCGACAGCGGGCAAATCACCCAAATCGAAACCGGTTACCTGCAACATGTTTCCACCGCGCAGGCACCGGGCAACGAGTAAGGATTATTCAGCCACCAGCTGTTCGCTGCGGAAAAACCCCGTTTCTGAAGACAAATGCTGAACGAGCTCAGGCAGCACTTCATCCATCGTCGCTTTGAGGGTCCAGGGTGGGTTGATGACTATCATGCCCGACGCCGTCATACCCCGTTCCTCAGTATCTGCTTCCGTAGCCAATTCAAACAGCTGAATATTTCGCACCCCAGATCCAATCAGGGTTTGCTCCATCTGATCGATCCGGGCACGCTCCACCACAGGATACCAAATCATATAAGTGCCTGACGCAAAACGTTTGTGCGCTTTGATGATTGAACGAGCAGCCACTTCATAATCCGACTTTATTTCATAAGGCGGGTCCATCAGGACACAGGCACGGCGAGATTGCGGTGGCACTAACCCCATTAAGCCCTTAAAGCCATCTTCGCCTTTAACACGCAAAGAACGCTTATGCCCGGTGTTTTTTTCCAGCAGCTTAAGATCCTGCGGGTGCAGCTCGAAAAACCAACCTTTATCCTGTTTGCGCAGAAACTGCTCAGCTACTTTTGGAGAGCCAGGATAATACGCCAGTGTGTCTTTGTTCAGCGACTTAACAACATCCACATAACCGCGAATGGCATCGACCTGGCCAGCATACGACCACAACTTGGCAATGCCCTGTAAATACTCTTGTGTCTTTTGCGCATCTTTGGCCGCCAGCTCAAACAACCCGGCACCTGAATGCGTATCTATATAGTCAAAAGGCTTGTCTTTGCGCGTCATGTACTCCAGCACTTGTGCCAGTACCAGATGTTTAATGACATCAGCAGGGTTACCTGCATGAAATGAATGTCGATAACTGAGCATTATCCGTTCCTAATTTAGGTGGGCATTGTTCATCGTGTATGCGCTCAGAGAGGCCCGTTGTTGCCTCTATAGCTGAACCATAAATGAACAAAATAGTTAGTAATTGTTATTATCGCTCAAAACGAGACAAAAATCAGCATAACCTACCCTAATCACTAGCTTTGCAGCCCACTTTGCTTTACATTTGCATGACATAAACACAGTGATAATGAGCGCATTTAATATGAAAGAAATTCTCCCTCAACTCGAGCAACTGATTGATCAACTTATTGCACAAAACAATACATTGACCGAACAGGTAAACTCACTGAAAGAACAAAATAGCAAGCTAATTGACGAAAATGAGACGCTTCAGCTAGAAGTACTAGAAAGCGAAGAAAAACAAAAAGAAACCAGCTCAACGCTAAGTGGGCTGCTAGAAAAATTACAGAGTGCTAGTCAGGCAGGCTAATGTCAGAGTCGCCCGAACAGGTCACCGTTACCCTGCTGGGAAAAAGCCACCAGTTTTCCTGTACACCAGGACAACAACAAGCGCTGATTGACGCCGTTGACCTGCTAAATGGCAGGGTTGACGAAATGCGTCAACGCGACACCGTGCGCAGCGATCACAACGCTCTGTTGCTTGCTGCCTTGCACCTTTGCCATGAGTTGCTAGCACTGCAAAGTGATACCCAACAAGCCCAGCAAACGCTGCTGCAACTCACGCAACGTATCAGTAACCAAGTAGAGAGCAACTAGGTGTTTCGCCTGCTCTCTGTTTTCATTCTCCTGTTAACACTGACGCCTCCCGTCATCGCCGCCAGTTGGCACACTGTTTCCCCACAGGTCACGCTAATCGCTCCTCAGGCAAAAGCACGCTATATTTTACCCAATATAGCTTTAATCAAAGGCAAGACCTGTAGTGCCTTAATTGACAGCCACGGCGATTTTGTTGCACTGGAACAACTGATCAATCAGCTCAAAACGCGCCTTACCACTCCGCTATGTCACCTCATTGCAACGTCAAGCGAACCGCACCAGCTTACCGGGCTAGCTTTGCTAAAACAGGCCTTTCCTGATGCCAGTGTCCACCTGCCAGACGCCCCGCAATTGAATGATCACACAATGCGAACAGCACTCGATACACAGCTTGCCAACTTTGCAAAAAGCATTGAACTCAGTGAACAGCGGCTCAGTAAACTCCCTGCTGAGCAACAGGCTCCGTGGCAAAAGCGCGTGACACTGGCCAAGCAACGACTGACCCGCTGGCAAACACTCCACAGTATCGCTGTGACAAACCCAGCGGTGCAACCCCGTGAGCTAAAGCTCGGAGGCCTGACACTCCAGCTAACCCAATTTCAGGGCCAAAGCGGCCATGATCTGAGTGTCTTTATTGCACAGCACGGCGCACTTTTTGCCGGGCACAGTGCAAATCTGCTTCCCTACGTGCGCAACACCACCTGGCAACGCAGTTTACAAGCACTCAAAAACACACCAGCACTAAATTGGGTCATGCCCGCATTTGGTAAGCCCTATCAAGCCGAACAGCTGGAATTGCCGATCACATTTATGGATCTGGCACAGCAACAGCTGACCCGGAGCAATACGCAGATGCCAAAACGCGTCGTCACCCTGTACCAGAACCAACCCTACAACGAAGCGCAACTGGCGCAACATTTTACTCAAGCGTTCAAAGTACTCAGTCACAAGAAGGCTTTGAATAAATAATCGACAGCCAGTATAGTGAAGCTTATGAGAATTTCAGACCGGTTTTTCTATGTCTTGGTGGCGCGTATTTAGTCCGTTACGCTGCGGTGTCATCGTATTATGCTCAATGGTGCTGACGGCATGTCTCAGCACTGCACCTCAGCGCGCAACCCCAACTGAGATCACTGAGGTATTGAGTCAACCAGCCCAGGCAACACCACCTGCTGTCACAACACCACCGGAAACTTCACCGCCGCTACCGGCGGTCACTGAACAGCCACAAACGTATCAGGAGTTGTGGCAATACATCGCGGCAAATCTGAGCTTTGATATCTCACCGAATGCGCGATTGCAAAAACGCGTAGAATGGTACCTGTCACAACCTAATTATCTGTTAAGTGTTAATGAACGAGCTGCACCTTATCTCTACCACATAGTGAAGAAAGTCGAACAGCGTAAGTTACCTATGGAGCTCGCTTTATTGCCCTTTGTAGAAAGTGACTTTCGACCGACTGCACGATCCTCTCAAGGGGCTGTCGGTGTCTGGCAGTTGGTCGATGCCACCGCTTATCACTTCGGGTTACAAAGCAATGATTGGTATGATGGCCGTCAGGACGTATTGGCTGCGACGGACGCTGCACTCGACTATTTGCAGTATCTGCGACAAAGATTTAATGGCAACTGGTTACATGCACTGGCGGCCTATAATAGTGGCGAGGGGCGCGTCAAAGCTGCCATTCGCTATAATCAGAAGCACAATCGCAGTAGCCACTTCTGGCACCTGAAGTTACCCAGAGAAACTGCCGACTATGTCCCCAAGCTATTGGCACTGAGCTACCTGTTGCAACACCCCCAGACTGGGCTACAACGCCCTAGTTTGGCGAACCAGGCACAAACAACGGTACTGGATGTCGGACAGCCATTTAATTTTGGCATTCTTGCCGGTCTGCTCAATATTGATAAGCAACGGTTACATCAGCTCAATCCCGGATACCTACGCCATCAAAGCCCGGTCAAGGGCCCATTTAAGGTCCTGTTACCCATGGATCAACAACAATTGTTTGCCACTGACTTCTATCGTCGCCAGTTCAGCACCCACTATCAGGTTAAGCTCAATGATACCTTGTATGGCATCGCCAGACGCCACAACACCAATGTGGCACAGCTTAAACAACTCAATAACAAAACCCGGGACCTGATCCAGGTTGGCGAAATACTCCTTATTCACAGAGCCCATGCGAAAGACGACCTTACGGTAGATTATGAGATCAGCCCCTACTTGCAGCAGCAACGACCCGCAAAAGTGGCAACCTATGAAAAGCATCACGTGATCCAGGATGGCGACTCTTTGTGGGCTGTCAGCCGTCAGTACCAGGTACCGATGAAAGATCTGCTCGACTGGAATAAACTAACCACGCAAAGTTTACTATCTCCCGGCGATACATTGATCCTGCACTTACCGGTCGAAACAGCCTCGACACCATCAACAGGTGCGGAGGCTGACGGTTCTAAAGATTATCTGGATGAGTTAAAAACACTGGTCAAGCCGAAACGCGATCCGTAGAATGCCTGTCACTACAACACTACGAAAATAAAGAGATTACTATGCAGATCGCAAAAAATACGGTGGTTGAGTTCCACTACACGCTGAGCGAAGCAGATGAGCAACTGGAAACCAGCACCGGACAAGACGCACTGGTCTACCTGCACGGCGCCGAAGGCATGTTGCCGGGGCTGGAAGCTGGGTTAGAAGGCAAAGCCGCGGGCGATAAACTGACCCTGACGCTGGAGCCAAAAGACGCCTATGGCGAATATCAAGAAGGCCTGACTCAGCGTATCCCAATCAAACACCTGCAAGGTCTGGGCAACAACAAAGTCTGGAAGCCAGGTATGACAGCGATCGTTGAATCAAATCAGGGTCGTCACCAGGTACAAATCATCAAAGTGGGCCGCTTCAATGCAGATTGCGATCTGAACCACCCGTTTGCCGGCAAAACACTGACATTCGACATTGAGATTCTGTCTGTGCGCGAAGCAACAGCCGAGGAAGTCTCACATGGTCATGCGCATGCCGAAGGCGGTTGCGGTCACAACCATTAAGGAATACATATGCAAAAAGTTGCCATTGTAACCGGTGGCAGCGTCGGCATTGGTAAAGCTATTGTCGAACGCTTGCTCAATCAAGGTTATCAGGTTTTTAATCTGGACATTCAAAATGCACCGCATGGTGAATATCGTCACTGTGACGTCAGTGACGTCAATGCAGTACGCCATACCATTGCAGAGGTTATTGCCACCACCGGACGCGTTGATGCGCTGGTTTCGAACGCAGGCAAACACCTCAGTGCTACCATAGAGGACACGGATGAAGACACCCTGGATCAACTTTTTGCCCTGAATGTCAAAGGCGCATACAGCGCCATTCAGGCAGTGCTGCCAACCATGAAGACGCAAGGCGATGGCAGTATCGTTTTAATCTCTTCTGATCAGGCGCTGGTTGGCAAACCCAACTCTTTTGCATATAACCTGACCAAGGCTGCGTTAGCCTCTATGGCGAAAACCACCGCACTGGATTATGCCAGCTACAATATTCGTGCAAATGCCGTGTGCCCGGGAACCATAGAAACGCCATTGTTTCACCAGGCCATCGACCGTTACTGCGACAAAAGTGGTGCAGATAAGCAAGTGATAGTTGCCGAAGAGGCCGCGCTTCAACCTCTGGGCCGACTCGGTCAGGCGGATGAAGTCGCTGCACTGGTGGCGTTTTTACTCAGTCCCGACGCCAGCTTTATTACTGGCAGTTTGCAAACCATAGACGGCGGATATACAGCACGATGAATAAGATTATTGACCCACATCTCCATTTCTTTTCACTCCAACAGGGTCAATATCACTGGCTGAAACACACGCCGCCCCCTTGGCCAAATCTGGAACTGATCCGTCAGGACCACCTTCCTGCTGCGCTGTTAAACCTGAGCGGTTTTAGCCTAGAGGGATGTGTCCACATCGAGGCGGGGTTTGATAACGACCAGCCTAGTCGAGAGCTTGACTGGCTGGCTGAGATCTTACCAGCCCCGCGCTATAAAGCGGTGAGTTATGCTCAGATAGATGCCCCAGCCACACAGTTTCGCACCCAATTGGATGCCCTGAAACACCCTAACCTGGTTGCCATTCGGGATATTACTGAGGGTCAGGACGCAATGCGTTTGCTCAATCCTCGCGTAGCCGATAACCTTGCATATCTCAGTGACAGTGGACTGCACTTTGAAGCTCAATTTGAGCTTACCCATCAGGACGTAGCGCAACATCTGTATGACATCGCGCACCAGCTGCCACAGCTGCGGATTGTCCTGAACCACAGTGGCTTGGTTGGTCAGGGCGATAATTGGCTGGACAATGCCAAAACACTGGCAAAACTCCCGCACTGCGCCATCAAATTTTCCGGGCATGAATTGCTGAACCAACCTTTGCCATTGCAAACCCAGTTAGACAACTTGCTGGCCCTGTTTGGCTGCGAGCGGGTGATGTTTGCGTCAAATCACCCGGTATGCCTGATCAAACATAGTTATGAAGCGATTTGGCAACGCTACCAGGCCTTGTGCCAGCACGATGAACAGCTGTGGCACCAGCTTAGTTATGCCAATGCCAAACGCTGGTATGGATTTAACGGATCTTAACTAAATCGTAAGCCGCGAGACTGGGCACGATGCTTTGCAGACGGGTTTCTGTTTTATCCAGCGCATTCAGGCACTCACAGTATTCATCGGCTTTCTCTTCCAGCTGATAGGCCTTTTTTTTCAGAGATTTATCTATCTCACTGGAGATGATCTCCATACGCTGACCCATATCACTGAAACGATCTTCGATATTGCCTTCCCGGGCTTTGAATGCATCCCCCACCGACACTAAAATGGCCCCCAAAGAGCCGTGGACAGCAGAGTGGATACGTTCGCTGATCTCTTTGGTAAAAAAATCATCAATTTTAGACAGCGACTGAGGGGCAATAAAATAGAAATCCTCGCCCCGTTTAAACTTATCCATCAAGGCACGCTCAACATATTGCAATTGGGTTTTTAACACCTCTGGATCGTTGTCTGACATCCCCTCAACCACCTGCTCTATGGCACTCAGACCCAAATTCACACCATCCGTGGCCAGATTGACCAGCTCAGGCACTGTGTCACGGATCCCAAGTGCATACTCATTTAGTAGTTGCGTATCCTGATCACTCAAACGGATCCACTTACCCCTAATCAGCAGCTGATTATCATTATTAATCTGCACCCGGGTCTGGTTTTTATCCACAATCCGGATCTCTGAATCTGTGATGATCAGGCCATGGCCCAGCTCAACATCACACTTTCCTGCAGCCTGAAGCGGTGTGGACATGAGCCACAATACAGGTAGTAAAAGGAATTGTTTAATACGTAGGGAGAACACGTGCCACCTCCACCTTAAGATAACGTGAGCGTAGCAAATTTAATGCGGCCAACCCACCAGTTTGCGGCAGGACTGGCCAATTTTTGCGCCTAACGGCATGAACACAGGACGATTAACCGTTTCAGCTATTCACAGAAAGCATATCTGGCCAATCTAACATAGGCCTGAGAGCTTTTATTAAACACATTACTGACCTTGCCATCACCAAAAGAAAACAACCAGGCATTCGCTGGTGTCCCTTCAACGGTGGTACTGGACCAGTAATTCTTTTCCAGTGTCTCGAGAAAAATGGTTTCATTAATGGACGGTTTAACGCAGCGATGCTCAACGATACTGGCCAGTTCCTTCACATTGGGTAAATGCCAGTCACTGTAACCCGCAAATTCCTGCGCACTGGCGGTTTGCAGTGCCTGCTGCCAGCTTAACTCCTGTGCAACGTTATCGCAGCTGCTACTCTCACTATTGTATACCTGTCCAAATGTACAACGTTGCCACATCAAATTGGTTTGTTTGTCACACACTGTGCCATCGGCATTAACCACAAACTGCTCCGAGGGCGTTGTGTCTGGCACAGGCCCTTCAGAAGCACAAATTTGCGATGCACTGACTACCTGACTGACGCTCAAACCACCCAGCGCGACGGCACATAGAATCAACTTTTTCATTAGTCATCCTCCCCGTAACGACGGACCAGCCTAACATAGGCGGTCTGAGACTTATTACGCGTTACATCATTTCCCGTTTTCATATCAATGACGAGCGCCCTGACCAGGTTATCATCTTTACCATCAGTACCGTCCACACTGGTTTGCGTCGTCCAATAATACTGATGGCCCAACAAAGCTTCAGCCGGAACGTGAGGGAAATAATCGGGGTCGAGTAAATATTCACCACTGCTATTGTGATCTAGCAAGTTCGCCAACTCCATATAGGTCGGTAAACGCCAGTTGTTACCACCACAGAAACTGGCGTCATTAACAGCACTAATCAAAGCTTGTACACCACAGTGTGTGTCCTGTGGACACGTTGAGTTTGCTGCACCCGGCGTAACATTGGCCCCCTCAGACAGATACCAGGTATAGTGGTTTTGCGCATTGCGTTCACTGGTATTGGGCAAAATCCCTGCGGTTACCTCTTTGACCTCCCAGATCAGGCCTGTAACATTGTCCAGTACACAACTGAAGTCTGTGGCATCGGCTGTCAGCGGCTCAAATTCCGCACTGAATTTGGTAAAATCAAAGGCCTGATTACCCTCACCACTTTTGGGTAAAAACTGCACCACAGCGTCACGTCCCAGTTCAGCATCTTGGCCTGGAAAGTCACTATTCCCACAGCTGATCTCTGCACTGTTGTTATAACACTTAGAGGTCCCGGTATCATTCAACTTGCCCAGAGGTTTGGGTAGAATTTCAATGTTCACCGTATCTGAACCGGTGCGCTGTGCACTATCGGTGACCGTCACTTTAAAATCAATTGAGGTGGCCTGATTGCCACTTTTCAGCGGCGCCATAAAGGTGGTTTCACAAGCGCGCTCATCAGCCAGACTGACTGTACTGCCATTGCTGACCTGCTCCCAAAGACAAGAAAACTGACCGTCAACAGTCACGCTTTTGGTGGCGTCCAGCGTCACAGTATCCAATTCTTGAACTTGTTGATCGCTACCAGCGTTCGCCAGTACCAATTCATCATTGGCCGCCAAAGAAAGCTGCGTGCTTGAGGTTGCGCTGGCACCTTCATCATCCGTCACGATAAGCTGCCACTTTACGGTGTCAGCCTCAGCCAATAAGGGGTGAACAAAACTCAGCGTGACCTGATCGGTACGTTCAGCTTTAACCGTGGCGGGTCCTTCAAGCATTTTCCATTGGTATGCCACTATGCTGCCGTTTTCGTCATTATCACTGGAGTCTGCCGCAGACAAGGTAATGGTATCTGCATATTTTGCGGCCCCGTCTTCGGGTGCTATTTGAGTAATTTTGGCGCTAGGTAGTAAGTTAACAGACAGCACCTTCACGATCAGGGTGTCACTGGCAGAAGTGCCATCAGGTGCCATATAGCTCACCTTAAGCTCGATCTCGCTGTCTCCTTTTACATCCGGCGCAGTGACCGCCAGCTCAGCCCCTTCTTGCGGAAAGCCATCCACAGCCGGGCCGGAAACAATCTGCCAGCTGAACACCCCACCTGAAGGTGAACCCAAAGGTTTAAGTGTAAATTCTGTCTTTTCGTTGACGGTAATGTCCGAGCCGGCGTTAACGCTAACACTGATTGTCGGATTTTCATTACCATCAGAGCCCCCGCCGCATGCACTTAAGACACTTGTAAGCCCTAAAGCCAGTACTGATTTCTTCAGCATGGTAACTCCTAAAAAGTTACTTATTCGTTGCACAGTGATGTGTTCACTGCCAACAAAATAGTTGGTCTATGCCAGGGGAGTGTGCGCAACAGACGAGGCTCGCCTCTACTGTACGTGCAAAGTGGTGAACATTTGAAAAGCTTAGAGGTAACTATCCTGGTGGATACGAACAAACAACTTTGTGCCTATCTTGCTGTAATCTACCTTATACTCACGCCCATCAAGCGCCTGAATAAACAACAGCCTCTTAACTTCACCGAACACATCCACGCTGGCCACGTGAACTACCTCTAAGTAACGCTCTTTTGCCTCGCGACGGTTTCTTGGCAGTTCTTCTTTAAACGGCACCAAGCCAGTAGGAGTCACCTTAATTTTCGGGTGATTCTCTCCGTTCACGACTACTAAATCGAGCTTTTTCTCTTTATGGATAAGGGTATTGCGACCACTTTTAATAAAAGCTTTATCAAAGCTCATCTATCTATCCTGTTACTTCATTGCTGAGGTAGCCAACTCACTATGCAAGTTTTTGACCACCTCTTCGGGTGTTAACTTCCAACGATTCATGACAGTGGCAAATTGCCAGATATCCCTGTCCAGTACATTGGCAGGCAACATTAAATCGTAGCCTGTCAGCGTCTTAAAGTTTTGCATCCGGTTTGCAAACATCGCCATTAATCCAGAATAATGTTGACCGTTTTCAGAGGTGTAACTCGCCTCTTCTATCAACCATTCTGATGGGCAATTGCCATTACTGCAATGTATTTTAACAGCTTGTAAAAAAATATTCCGCTGTTCTATCAGTAATTTTCCCGCCAACCTGGGCGTCAGGTGGGATAAAAATACATCAATATCCTTTAGTTTAATACCTACGACATTTAACTCAAGCGTTTCAACTCCTTGAGTGACACTTGGTACCCCGCTGGAATGAAAATTACTATGCTCAAGCAAGAGTTCACCGAATTTGTGGTGATACACCAGCTGCCCGGGGCTCATTTCAATACTATAATAAGGTTGCTGGCTTTTCAGAAAGCCCAGCATAATCGCAACAATCGCGGCACTCGCCAATGCAATTTCAAGCACGGAAATCGGCGTTGCCCGTAAGGTGACAAACACCATGATAACAATCAGCGCTATTGCACCAACCAGCATAAACTCAATGCTGTGGCGATTAGCCAATGCACGTAATCGGACCGGCTCAACCATAACTATAAAACCACAAATAAAAACCGTACATAATGATCCCCCAGATCACCATTTTACGTATTTTCAAACATCTTGGGCATGGCTTAGACTTTTTCATAATGCCTTAATTTTTGGGTACAAAATTCCACATATAGCGAACCCGACCACCCGCTTTTCGGTTAACGCACAAATATACAGGACGTTCGACGATTTGCTCTATTTGGAATTTTTGTACACTAAAGCCCCGCAGTCAACGAGAATCAATTATGCGCGCCAGTCAATCGGGTAAAGCCCTCTTTCCTTTTATAATTTTAGTGCTTATTGCCCTTTGCGGCTATCTCTATTTGCCTGCCAGTAATGGGAATAGTAAATCATTTTCTGGCGCACCAACCCAAGTAGCCGCTGTTACGATAGAAAAGCAGAGCCGGGATATTACGATTAATGCCATTGGCTCAGCACGCGCCAATCACGCTCTGAATGTGACCAGCGCCCAAAGCGATTACATTAGTGCATTGTACTTTGATGATGGAGACAGAGTGAAGCGTGGCGATAAACTTGCCCAACTGCAAGATCTTAAAGAGCAATTGGCAGTGCAAGAGCTAGAAGTCAACCTCAAAGAAGAACAACGTCAGTTAACACGCCTGACAGAACTGGCCAAAACCCAGTCCGCAGCCCGCTCCCAACTAGACAGCCAGCATGCTGTCGTGGATGCACTGGAGATCCAGTTACAAACAGCACGTACCAAACTCGCCGAAATGGCCATTTATGCCCCATTCAGCGGTATATTGGGTCAACGTTTAGTGTCTGTGGGCAGCTTTGTTGACAACAATAGTGTGTTGGCGACACTGGATGATATCAGCATCATCAAAGTCGACTTTCAGGTCCCGGAAAAATATCTGGCACAGCTCCAGCTTAAGATGCGTGCATCGGCCGCCAGTGATGCGTACCCTGATAAAACGTTTGAAGGCATCATTACCCATATAGACCCGCGTATTGACGACAGCACCCGCAGTATTCGCGTCACAGCCAGCTTTGACAACCCGCAAGACCAGCTCAGACCCGGCATGTTGCTACACGTATCGCTGTTTTTGGGTGAGCTGAATGCGTTGATGGTACCAGAGAAGAGCCTGATCCCAAGACAAGATAAGCACTTCATCTATACCATCAGTGAAGGCAAAGCCAAACAACAACAAGTTAGTGTACTATCTCGCTTCCAGGGCTGGGTTGCTGTCGATGGCCTGTCTGCAGGCCAGCAGGTGATCACCGAAGGCACCACCAAAATTCGTAACGGCAGTGTCGTTGTGGTTAAGGGGTAAATCGTGCGGATCACAGATACAGCCGTAAAGCGGCCCGTTTTTGCCATCGTAATCAATTTGCTGCTGCTCACCTTTGGTTTAGTGGCCTTTACCATGTTGCCGCTACGCGAATATCCAGATATCGAAACCCCCATCGTCAGCGTCAGCACCGATTACACTGGCGCGTCTGCCGAAGTGGTTGAAACCAAAATCACTCAGGTACTGGAAAATCGCATTTCGGGCATTGAAGGTATTAAAAGCATCACGTCTTCCAGCCGCAATGGTCGCTCGAATATCACCATTGAATTCAACATAGATCGTAATATCGACGCCGCAGCCAATGACGTGCGAGAGCGTGTATCACGTGCGCTGGACCGACTACCTGAGCAAGTTCGTCCGCCGGAGGTGTCCAAATCGAACAGCGATGAAAGCCCTATTGCCTGGTTCGTACTCAATAGTGAAACCATGGATACGCTGCAACTGTCAGATTACGCCCAGCGCTTTATTGTTGACAGACTGGCGGTGGTCGATGGTGTATCAAACGTACGGATCGGCGGTGAACGTAAATATGCCATGAAGATCTGGCTGGATCGACGTGCTATGGCAGCCCGAGACATTACCGCCAGCGATATTGAGCAAGTGCTGCGTAATGAAAATGTCGAGCTCCCCGCCGGTGAAATTGAGTCTCTGGATCGCGACTTCGCTGTGCGTATTGCACGTAGCTACAAAACTCAGGAAGATTTTGACAACTTGGTGATCAAGCGCGGCGCGCAGGGTTACCTGGTCAGGCTGGGTGAAGTCGCCGATGTGCGTCTGGAAGCGGCCGATGTGGAAAGCACCTTCCGTGGTAACGGCAAGAATATGATAGGTTTGGGCATCGTCAAACAAGCCAAAGCCAATACCCTGGACGTGGTCGACAATGCCCGTAAAGAGCTGGAAAAAATCAAGCGTAACCTGCCTGAAGGAACTACCATTCAGGACAGCTATGACTCATCGGTGTTTATTCGCGAGTCCATCATTGAAGTGTATCGCACCCTGGGCATAGCCATGGGCCTCGTGGTACTAGTAATATTTCTGTTTCTCGGTAACATTCGTGCCACACTGATCCCAGCCATCACGGTGCCAATTGCATTGATCGCGACCTTTACTTTCTTGTTCGCCATGGGATATTCCATCAACCTGCTCACCCTGCTGGCATTAGTGCTCGCCATCGGCCTGGTGGTTGATGATGCCATCGTGATGCTGGAAAACATCCACCGCCGTATCGAGCTAGGTGAGCCAAGATTACTTGCTGCCTACCGGGGTGCCCGCGAGGTCGGATTTGCTATTATCGCTACCACACTCGTGTTAGTAGCGGTGTTCGTCCCGCTGGTATTTATGGAAGGACGCATTGGTGCCTTGTTTACCGAATTTGCCTTAGCCGTCAGTGCGGCGGTGATTTTCTCGAGTATCACGGCACTCACCCTGTCACCAGCCTTGTGCTCTAAGGTATTGAAGGCCAGCAATAAAGAAAGCAAATTCTCGCAATGGATGGACAGGCAGTTTGGCCGCCTTGAATCTGGCTATCGTAATGTGATCAGCGACAACATTACCCGTCGCTATAGCCTGCTGCTAACCCTTGCACTGGCCGGGTTTGCCAGCTATGCGCTGTTCCAGCAGATCCCCTCAGAACTAACGCCCAAAGAAGACCGGGGTACCTTCTTCATCATGATGAATGGTCCTGAAGGGGCCAGTTATGAAAATAACGCTGCCAATATGGCTGAAATTGAGCAGCGCTTACTGCCTTATGTTGAACAGGAAGAACTGAGCCGCGTGCTGGTCAGGGTGCCTGGTTGGGGAGGCCGTGGCGGCGTCGCGATTGTGGGCATGCCGGATTGGGATGAACGTAAACGTTCAACCTGGGAAGTGATGGGTGAAATAAGCGGTAAAATGCGTGATGTCACCGATGTGCGCGCCTTTGCCATCATGCGTCGCGGCATAGGTGGTGGGGGCCAGTCTCGTCCCATCGAGTTCGTGTTGCAAGGCAATGACTACGACGAGCTGGTCGACTGGCGGGATCGTATTCTAAAACGTGCACGCACAAATCAGGGCCTGGTCAGACTCGACCATGACTACAAAGAAACCTTTCCACAATTTTTGATCAGTATCGACAAGCTGAAGGCTGCCGATCTGGGTGTCTCAGTCAGTGATATTGGTCGCACACTCGAAACCATGCTGGGCCAGCGTCGCGTCACCACCTTCATAGACCGGGGTGAGGAATATGATGTGATCCTCAAAGGAACTAAGGCCGATTTCAGTGCGCCCCATGACATTGCTGACATTTATGTTACTTCGCGGAGCGATCAGCTGGTGCCGCTGGATAGCCTGATCACCATTCGTGAAGAAGCGACGGCCTCTCGCCTGAATCGCTACAATCGAATGCGTGCAATCACCATCACGGCCAACCTGGCACCTGGCTACACGCTGGAGCAGGCGCTGGACTTCCTGAATCAGGTCGCTACGGAAGAAAATGACATTGACGGTGCCATTGACTATAAAGGCGAATCCCAGCTGTTTTATGAAGGGGCATCGGCCATGACCTATGTCTTTATTTTAGCCCTGACCGTAACATTCCTTGTGCTGGCCGCACAATTTGAAAGCTTTGTTCATCCTCTGGTGATCATGCTGACGGTCCCGCTGGGCCTGGTGGGTGCTATGTTTGGTCTGTACGCCACCGACAGCTCGCTGAATATTTACAGCCAGATAGGGATTGTCATGCTGATTGGCCTCAGTGCTAAAAATGGTATCCTGATCGTAGAGTTCGCCAACCAGCTCAGAGACAAAGGGGTTGCATTCGAACAGGCCATTATAGATGCTGCTGTACAGCGACTCAGGCCCATTATTATGACCTCACTGACAACGGTAATGAGCGCCATCCCACTGGTGCTGGCGTCGGGTCCGGGCTCTGAAAGCCGTATGGTGATCGGGGTGGTGGTGTTTGCCGGGGTCAGTGTTGCAACCATTTTAACACTGTTTGTGATCCCTTGTGCATACAGCATGCTCGCACGCCGCACTCAGTCACCACAGGCCACCAGCGACAAGTTGCTTGAACAACATGATGCCCACCCTCATACACAACAGGAACGGGAGATTTAATGATGAATCAGTGTATTGCCACCTTTGGTGGAGGTTGTTTTTGGTGTATCGATGCCGCCTTTCGCAGAGTCAAAGGCGTCACGCACGTGGCCTCAGGTTATGCTGGCGGCCACACGGACGACCCCAGCTACGAGCAGATCTGCACCGGTCAAAGCGGTCATGCCGAAGTGGTACAGATCAGCTTTGATCCTCAGCAGATCGATTTCTCAGCTTTATTAGCCATGTTCTTTGCGCTCCATGATCCAACCCAACTGAATCGTCAGGGCAATGACATTGGCACTCAGTATCGCAGCGTGGTGTTTTATCACTCAGAAGAGCAACGGGCGTTAACTCAGCACCATATCGAACAGTTAACCCCCACCCTGAATGCACCGATAGTGACCGAAGTGACGGCCCATACGCATTTTTACCCGGCTGAACAGTATCATCAGGACTACTACACCAATAACCCTAACCAGGGTTACTGTAGTGTGATGATAGCGCCCAAACTAGCCGCATTCGCGGAGAAGTTTGCTGAGCATCTCAACTCATGAGTTCAGCGCTTCAGATCAAAAAAGGAGGCTAAGCCTCCTTTTTTATGCCCCCTATATATTAGAAGGTGATCCGGGTACCCACATAGATCTGTCTGCCCGGCGGTTCATAAGGTAACAAGGTACCGTCGGCCGTTTTGCTGGCAACAGAGGTGAAGTATTCCTTATCAGTCAGGTTTTCCAGTCTCATTGTCAATGCAACGGGTTCAAGCAACTGGTAATTGGCACTGAGATTAAAGACAGTGTAAGACGGCAGATCGGTATCAAAGTAGCTGATCGACGGACGTTTATCACGGTATTGCATCGCCAGTCTCACATCCAGTTTATCCCACTGCTTAGACAGAACATAGTTAAATGCTTTGCCCGGGCGACGAGGCAAGTCTTCACGCTTTTCTTTGTCTCTGGCATCCAGCAAAGTCAGATTGGCTGCATGCTCCAGGCCCAGCGCCGAAAACTGTGCACTTAACTCAATCCCTTTCATGTGCGCACGGCCCACATTAGCAGGAATATACTTGTTTGTTTGCGCGTCAAACTCATTGCTGATCAGGTTATCAATGCGGTTATCGAAGATGGCCACATCATAGCGCACCGAGGCCGTATCCACCGTCACCCCTAACTCATTGTAGGTACCTTCTTCCGGCTTAATGTCGATATTAGGCAGATACCAGGGGCTGTCTTTGACAAACGCATTGGTCAGACTGGGGGCACGAAATGCGGTGCCATGATTGACCCTAAAGGTAACGATGTCGGATGCTCTGAAGCCAACATCAGCCGTATACGTGTTCGCACGTCCGTGATGTTCATAGTCATCACTGCGCACGACAGCATTCAGCAACCAGCGCTTGTCATCGTAAAAAGCAGCAGCAAACACAGCGGTATTATCACGCTCAGCAATCGAGAATTGTGCGCTGGAAGAAGACAGGTCCTCATTGAGGCGACTCACACCGCCCATTAGCTGAACAGCTGGTGTCAGTTTGTAGCGAGCGCGATACTCAATTTCATCCCGCTTGGTGCTGTAAACGTCATTGGGTGGGGGGGGGGTGCCATCTGGTACAACCGACAGGAACTGGGTATTTTCTTCCTGGGCCAGACTGATAGAGGCTTCCTGGATCAAGACATCCGATTGCTTCTGCCACGCCAGCTTAGTGGTGTAATTATCAAACTTGTACGCGTCATTGCCAAATGATGAGTCGTAATCCGCTTCTCCCTCACTGTGTTGTGCATAGAGCGCAAGTTGGCCGTACTGCGCCAGGTCGTAGCCCAGTTTAATGCCCATATTGGTGTTGTCATAGGCATCACTGTCATGCTCTTTAGTTCGCGGTGCTGCGGGATCTTTGGCTGTCACGTCATAACCATCTGTGCTCTCATAACCAAAGTGATAATTCACTGTCAGCTTATCTGCCTCAAATTGGCCAGCCAACTGAGCACCGCCATAGTTGCGACTGCCCGAAGTCAGTGCCAGTTGATGACCTTTCTGTTCACGGGTAATGATGTTAATCACCCCGGCAACCGCGTCAGAGCCATAAATGGCCGCGCGTGCGCCCTTAAGTACTTCAATGCGCTCAATGCTGTTTACCGGAATATTCGTAAAAGACACGTCGCCCGAATTGGCATCACTGATCCGTACACCGTCCACCAACACTAAGGTATATTTAGTCGCGGCACCACGTACAAAGACGCTGGCCTTCTGGCCATAACCGCCACTGCGCACCACATCAATACCAGCTAAATTGTTAAGCAAAGTAGGTACATCACGCACATTAGCACGCTCAATTTCAGCACGCTCAACAACCGCTACAGAGGTCAATGTGTCCACACTGGCTTGTTCAAATTTGTTCGCTGTAATCGTGATATGTTCAATGTCTTGCGCAGACAACACTGAGAAAGGCAGCACAGCCAGCATGGCTGTGGTTAAAGTAGATTTTTTAAACATGGGTTCCCCTGATCCACGCCCACCGCGTGAATTACAACTATTGAGTATGCTTCAGGGCCGGTTTCCGGACTTACTTACCACAACCTCTTAGTTGCGATAAGCTCACCGTTGCGGGGGCAGCGCCGGACTAATGCCTGTTCCTGTGGCATGCACCAGCTTCCCGATTATTCAGATCTTTAAGAGGCTCCAGGCTCCTGATCTGACACCCTGAAAAATTGGCGCTATTGTCGAAGATCTGGGAATAAAAAGCAACGGACGTCTAGCATGCTAAAAAATATTTATTGATCTTTAGCATGCCAAACACAAGAAAGGTTCAACTTACGTGATTAATCCCGAAAGTTTTTAAACTGGAAAGGCTGACCAAGCTCTGCGCCGCGGATCAATTGCATGGTTTCTTGCAAATCATCACGCTTTTTACCAGTCACGCGCACTGTTTCGCCCTGAATTGAAGCTTGCACTTTGATCTTCGAGTCTTTGATGGCCTTAACCACTTTCTTTGCCATATCTTTGTCGATACCTTGCTTCAGCATCACTTTACGTGACACGTACTTACCCGACTTTTCGACATTTTTAAGCTCAAAACTAGCCACGTCCAAGCCACGCTTTGCCGCTTTCCCTACCAACATATCGAATAATTGCATCACTTGTTGTTCTGACTCACTTTTCAGCGTGATCACTTCATCGTTCAGCTCAAATGAGGCTTCTACACCACGAAAATCAAAACGCGTGCTCAGTTCACGATCGGCGTTATCAACAGTGTTTCTCGCCTCAGTCATATCAATTTCAGACACAATGTCAAAAGAAGGCATATCTAGCTCCTGGATAATGTTTTTCCGGATTATAGCAACCCAAAGGCCACGGCGCGACCACCCTCTGAACACGCGTTTTATAATTCGGAACGGAATTGCGTAGCTTCATCCCATTTTCAGATTTCAATGATATACTGGATTTTTCACCCCTAATGATTTGGAAGTATTTGTGGCGCGTCGACTTTATCAATGCCTGTTATTACTCTCTTTAGCCGTTTGCACTTTTTTGTTTGCCAAAGAGATCCAGACCAATCAAATTGTTAGATTTGAACACGCCGACAAAGTCGCCCACTTTGGGGTATTTTTCATACTGGCGTTTTTCTCTCACCATGCATTTCGCTTTAAGATCTGGTTTCATCTGGTACTGCTAACGCTTTACGGTGCTGGCATTGAGTGGATGCAGGACTCACTCCCCTATCGTCAAGCTTCCTGGGGAGACTTTATGGCCGATCTTGCGGGCGCCATCAGCTACTTTGCCGTCTATTGGATCTACTGCCGCAAAACAGGCAAATCATATGTCTGAGTTGTTTATAGTCGGCAAAGGAGCGATAGGCTTGTTACTTGCCGAAAAACTGGCAAACACCCATCAGGTTACCCTGATCACCCGAACACCTACTGAGGCGGTATTTTTCCAAACGCATCTACAGCGCAAACAGCTGGCCGTAAAGTGCGTGACCTGGCAAGCCCTGGCGCAACAACAACAGCCTGTTTCACTATGTATTATCCCGGTTAAATCCTATCAGCTTACTGACGCCTTTATGTCGCTAAAGCCTCATCTTACTCAGGATGCCAATGTCATTTTGAGCCACAACGGGATCCAGGCGTTGGCGCCCATCACCGATGCACTTAACGAGCAGCAAGGATTGTTTTTTCTTTCTACCAGTATGGGTGGGTGGAAGCCTGACAGCACAACCGTTGAATATACCGGCCCCGGCAAAAGCCTGTTTGGTCCCTGTAACCCAGTCGCACAGCAGCGCGCACAAAGGGTGTTTAAACACCTTCTTGAACCTACATTACAAGACGCAGAACTAGCCAGTGATATTCAGTTGTTGCGATGGCAAAAGCTGTGTGTCAATCTTGCTATCAATCCGCTCAGCGCCCTTACCGGGCTCAAAAACGGTCGCCTGCGTGCACCTTGCTACGCCAGTCAGGTATTGTCTGTGTTAAATGAGGCCTGCACGATTGCCAATCATATCGGAGTACCACTGAAACTTAACGAAGAGCTTGCGCGTGCCTATCAGGTAATGACACTGACGGCGGGCAATTTTTCTTCAATGGCTCAGGATGTCAGCAACCACAGACGTACGGAAATCGATGCTATGTGCGGCTATGTCACCGAACTGGCAAAACAATTGGGGATCACCGCCCCCCACAATGCTCGCCTGCTCAAGCAAGTACAATCACTACATCCCATTCATAAGTAGTACCAAGACCTTTCTCAGCGCACTATTTTCACGACTTTATTCTGTAAAAAGTAACCTGAGCGACCAAAAAATGCCTCTGGCTCATAAAATTCAAAATTTTTGGTAATGATTTTTATTTAGATTTTCTGCAGTTTTTACAACAATCAGCTGTCATGATGCAATGTCACTTTATGCACTCCCAGACAGAGAGTCGTCGTCAAGCGATAAAATGACACATTTGTCACGCTACAGAGCATGCATGAATTATTCATTGTCAAATGATGCTCGTGAATAAAAAGCATGTAAATGGTTCGATAATGGAGACTAATTTAGTATCAGGTCCTGCAAGCGACGCGGTAAGCATGAAATATTTTTTCTTATCGATTAGACAAAAGTCTATTTTATAACGCCCAAACCAGACTGAATAATTACCCTCTAAATCTGCATTTTTAGTTTACCCACTCAATCAGCATTCAAAACATAATACGCAATTCAAAGGTTTACAGAATGTAAACACCAAGAAAACACAGTATAAACCGTGCTTAATATTGGGAATTTTTTTTGCTACCATGCCCGCGATTTCAACAGCCTTTACTTTAATCAAGAAGGATTTAATATGAACTCAAAGGTTTGGTTGCCATTGAGCTGTGCTGTTATTTTGAGTGGCTGTAATAGCACTTCTCAACAAGCACCTGTGCAATCTCTTACTCAAGAGACAGACGCCCATAAAAAATCTGTCATATTTATTCATGGCGCGCATTCGAAAGGAACCGCCTGGTCAACGGTGCAATCTCAACTGACAAAGAAAGGGATCAGCAACTACGTCGTTGACTTACCCGGGCGCAAAACCACCATAGATCCTAAATCCATCACCTTAGATCATGCAGCTCAAAGTTTGTGTACACATTTACGATCGTATCCCCAACCACTGGCACTGGTTGCACATAGCCAGGGCGGTGCCGTTGTACACAAAGCCATCACGCTATGTAATGATGTCAACATCAGTGACATTGTCTATGTTAGTGCCGTTGCACCGATAGAAGGCGCTAAGCCTTTTGCGCTGCTAAGCAAACAGGATGAAGATCATTATTTTTCCGGGATCACATATGAAGATGGCTGGATGAAGATTTCCGACACTTCAGCCTATTTATCTTCATTCACTGAAACACACAGCAAATCCCAGCAACAGTTTGTACTGGATAACTCAGTCGATGAGCCAGCCATTACCGGAGATGGCAAAGTGATGCTGAGCAAAGCCACTTTGGCGCCAATTAATAAAGCCTATGTTTTTGCCATTCAGGACAAGATTATTTCTCTGTCCTCACAAAAGAAAATTGCTGAGTCCATTGGTATTACGCAGACCTACAGCCTGGATTCCGGCCATTTGCCCATGCTCACCAAACCATTTGAACTGGCTGAAGTCATCACTCAGGCTTTGCAACTTTAAACATGCAGACAAGGATTGAAAAGTATGCAAAAAGGTATTTCAAACATTGTTCCTGATCCGCTGGTTGTGCTCAACAAGGTGCGAGCATTGCAAGACAACAGTCTTACCACACGACCTACTGTGACTATCATTGGTGCAGGTGTCGCAGGCCTCAGCGCAGCCTATGAGCTGTTGAGACTGGGGGCAAAAGTCACCCTGCTGGAAGCCGATCCCAGTCACATTGGCGGACGTGTCAGAACATTGCGAGAGTCTGACAAATTATACGCGGAGCTGGGCGCAATGCGGATCCCGACAGAGCATCATCTGACTCGCCATTACATCCGCGAAATGGGGCTGAAAATGCGCCATTTCGTTCAGGAAAATGACAAGACCTTTGCCATGATCCGAGGTCAGAAAGTCCCCCGCAGTGAAGCCGGGTTCGAACAGTTAAAACAGCATTTTACCCTCAGTCCGGCGGAGCAAAAAATGTCTGCCGACAACATGTGGGAAATCGCGGTCACCGAGGTCCTCAATTCACTCAGCAGTGATGAAAAAAAGGCGCTTTATAACAGAACACTAGACAGCGAAAGGCTCAAAGCACTGGATGACATGTCATTAAAAGACGCGTTCGTTGCAGCCGGCTTAAGCCTCGATGCACTGGAATATGTCAGTGCCATTTATGGTGTATCCACACTGATGCAAACGTCCTTTTCCGAGCACCTCAGAGAAGAGCTGGAGCGCGTCTGGTTTGATGGCTTCGACGAAGTCGTTGGGGGCACCGACTTGTTACCTCGCAAGCTATTCGAAAAGATCCAGCATGGCGTGCAGTTTAAAGCGGGTGCGCGGGTAATCGCTATCGACAACCAGGCCAGTGGTGTTGCTGTCACGTACCAGCTCAGAGATCGCTCTAAACACACACTGCGTTCAGACTTTGCCATTTGTACACTGCCCTTTGGTGTGCTCGGCAAGGTAGACTTTAACCAGTCCATCAACCCACTCAAGTCCCGGGCATTTGCACAGGTCAATTATGATTCAGCGACCAAAGTGCTTATCCGAACGAAAAACCGTTTCTGGGAACTCAACGAAGGGATTTATGGCGGCAGTACCATCTATGATGTGGGCCTGGGCCATACCTGGTTCCCGGCAGACAACGCGCAACGCAAAGATCCTCAGGTATCGCGCTCTCCCAGTTACTTGTTGGCATCTTACACCTGGGGCCAGCATGCACGCCGGGTCGACACACTGAATAACTTCGAGCTTAAAGAGTTTATTTACACTGAGCTGAAGAAAGTGCATCCCTATATCGAACGCGACGATATTTTGAGTGTGCTGCGCTGGAGCTGGACGAACCACACCCATTCAGCAGGCGCTTACGCCTTTTTTAACCCCAGAGATCATCAGGATTATTACGCACTGATGAGTGCGCCTGAACAGCGCTTATGTTTCGCCGGGGAACATTGCTCCCTTTACCACTCATGGATCCAGGGTGCCCTGGTATCGGCGCTGGAAGCCGTCCAGTACATAAGTCAAAAAGCATAACTATTTAAGGAAAGAACATGTCTTACACTGTTGCTGAGTTTATTACGCTCAGACTAAAGCAACTTGGTTGTTATCACGTATTTGGGGTGCCCGGCACTTCATGCTCAGATTTTATTGATAGCCTGGTAGCCGACCCGGATATGCAGTTTGTGAATACAGTCAACGAGCTGGAAGCCGGCTATGCTGCTGATGGCTACGGCAGACAAGGGGCAATCGGTGCGGTATCGGTCGCGTATGGCGTTGGTACGCTCAGTATGGCAAACGGCATTGCCAGTGCCCTCACTGAACGCGTGCCATTGGCAGTGATCAATGGTGGCCCAACAGACAAAGATTTACGCCTGGAAGCAGAATATGACGTCCTCTTCTCCCACTCAACCGGATTTGGCAAAACAGACCTGAAAGTGTTTCGTAAGCTAACTCTGGGTGCAGCGGAGATCCGCACTCTGGAAGGCGCAGCAGACCGCATCGATCGTTTGTTGATCATGGCCATTGAACGCTCAGGTCCGGTTTACATCGAGATCCCACAAGATCTATGGAAACAACCGATTGGTCATTTTTCTCCTAACCTGGCTTACAGTCCGAAGCGCTTTAAACGAGGAGCAAGACCCTTCACGCAGGCCGTCGCCGACAAACTTGCTCAGGCAAGCAATCCGGTGGTCTTGTTAGGAGCTGAGCTGGTGCGTTTTGGCTTAATCGATGAGGCCATGCGATTTGTTGAAGCACAAAACTTGCCGTTTTATACCACCTTATTGTCCAAATCACTGGTTAGTGAATCTCACCCGCTGTTCTGCGGCGTTTATGATAGCGATCTGGCACCGTCCACTGTGACTCAGGGCGTTGAATCGTCAGATTGCGTCATTGCCCTCGGGTGTTTATTCGGTATTGACCATCGCTACATGGTCACCTCTCTGGGCGACAAACTGCTTCGTGTCGCATTCAATAAAGCCATGATAGGGACCGAGGTGCTGCCTAAACTGTCACTGGGCGCCTCTTTAGAGTCACTGAATCAGTTACCTGAGTTGACTCACACAGATCGCCAAATCCCTACCGTAGCAGGACAAACGTATCAGGATCGCCGTGCACAATGGCAATCCAAACTGGGTGATGACCCGTATAACGGCACGCTCGGTCACGACGGCATCTTTGCTGCGATTGGTGACTTCCTGACGGAACAACCTGATCCTTATTACATCAGCCTGGACACTTGCCTGGCCAGTTTCCCGGGAGCAGATATTCCGGTACTGGATACCCAATGCTTCCTTTCAAACCCCATCTGGTTGTCAATCGGTCAGGGCACACCCGCCGCAATCGGCGCTTACTTTGCAACAGGCAAACGGCCACTGATAGTGACAGGTGATGGCGGTTTCCAAATGGTGTCGCAAGCCTTCTCGTCATTCGTCCAGAATCAGATACCTGGCATCATAGTGATCATCGACAACGGTTCGTATGCCATTGAGCAGTTCCTGATCGATGGCACTTTCTTTACTGAGCCGAACAAAGCCCCACTGGACTACGTGATGCTTAACGGCTGGAAGTACGAAAACATGCCCCATGTCTACAATGGCGGAATTGGCCTCAGGGTCACCAGTTATGATGATCTGCTGGGCGCACTGCATCACGCACATGCTCGTCCGGATCAACCCTGCGTTA
Source organism: Pseudoalteromonas sp. McH1-42 (assembly GCF_022347845.1). Classification (NCBI taxonomy): domain Bacteria; kingdom Pseudomonadati; phylum Pseudomonadota; class Gammaproteobacteria; order Alteromonadales; family Pseudoalteromonadaceae; genus Pseudoalteromonas; species Pseudoalteromonas sp. McH1-42. The sequence continues at coordinate 81,925 of NZ_JAKRFU010000010.1, forward strand.
TTGCAGCACAGATCCCAATGAAAGATCTGCCGGCCGAGAACCGCGCTTTCTTGGGTATTTAAGCCAATCAGATATTTATTCTTTTAATCGTTTCAAGAGGCGTTTACGCCTCTTCAGCACAAGGGTATAAGGATGACATTGTCGCGGCGTACGTTTTTAAAAAGCAGTTTCGCACTTGCAGGACTGACTGGTTGTCAGGTTGCAGCCTCTCCGTTAGTCAGGGCCTTGTTAAATCAGGAGAATAGCTATCATGCACTCTACCTGGACAAAAATCGACTGACTGAATTGCTGCCCATTCTGGCTCAGCAACTACACCTTTATCAGGATGCCGAGATCCATACACAGGCGATCCAATGTATCGCGCAACTAGAGAGTGAGCACGCCATCTACACGCGCCTTAACGAACTAGTGACGCAGAACTCAATGAACCTGAATCTGATCAACATGCATCGCTATCAGGATCGTCAAATCCAGTGTATTGAGTCATTACAGGATCTCATCACTGCAGTCCCGGTAGACGGTTACATCAGTTTTGGCTTACCCAACAGCAGCTTTGATCCCATTGCTCAATTGCCACAGGTGAGTGGTCGCAAATTGACTGTTACCCGGCCTATGCCGGCAAGTTACAGTCCCATCGCGCGATCCGATGTGATCAGTATCGCCACAACCACTGAAGTAGATCAACACGCACTGGCGCTGAACGAAGACACCCATTTGCAACTGGCTGCCATTTATGACGGCCCACACTGTTACAGCCAAGGGATGTTTACCGGGATGATGTCAGGGCTGAGTCGAAAAATGACCTCTGGTGGTCACCTTGCCATGCGCCTCTATGACGTACAAAAACCTGTGCAACAGCACTTTGCGGCAGTGCTGAATGACTGGACCAATCTGTTTGAAGGGCAATCCTGGCAGCAAGCTGCCGCGCAACGCACACGACTGCGCTCCGCAACAACATGGCACCGGGAAATGGCGCAATATGGGTTCAAACTGGTCGATATGCACGCGCTGAACTCACACCAGGCGCTTCCTGAATACCTGGCTCTCTATCAAAAGGTTTCTTAATCTATGAAAAATCAGCAACACACCACTGTGTCCAGGCGTTCCTTTTTAAAAGGGACCGGACTGGGACTGGGCGCGCTGGCAACCAGCACCCCCACGTTTGCCTGGCAAAACACCATTGATGTGCATCAGGGCGTCGTCGCCACAGCCACGCTGAAAAATGCTGGCTTGCAAGAACAAGCCCACATGCAGGATCAGTACATGGCACTGGCAGACACGCTGGATTTGCCGATCCGGACAGGCCATCAGGTTCTGATTGTTCTGGGTGTCGTGTCGGATAAACCATTTCCTTACAGTGTTGACAGCAAACTCCTGCATGCAAGCCTGAAGCATCTGCTGGCACAAGGGGTGAAGGCGCAGCAAATCACCATTGCTTATCGCAGTGAACACGACCTCCAGCCAACCTCGTCACTGATGGTCTCGGCAAGCAAGGCGCTGGGCAAGGCATTTAAACCGGAACATTTTGTTAATACCCTGGGCAATACACACTGGGAGACATTGACGCTCCCTCAGGGTTTACCGGCTTTACGCGTTTTGCACAGTGCTAAGCGTGCCGATCATATCGTATACCTGGGCCAGCTGACCGATCAGCATGGTCAGCCTGTCATCCCTGAACAGGCCATTGCACAAACCCTGTTGGCTGCTGATGGGCTGGCTCAGTATGCCGGGCAACTGGATGATGTCACCAAAATCTCCGTGCTCAACCGCGCGGTGTTTGCCAAAGTCAGGCTAGTGGCGAACAACGCAACGCGATTTGTCGCAACCACTGATACTGCGCAGTGCGAGGAAAAATGTGTCCATCCGGGGATCCTGAATATCTCTAATGATATGACCAGCCAGGCGATATTCGCGCGTCATTACCTCAGTGCGCTGCACGATAAGACACAGGTCACAGCGCGCACTGCTCAGTCATTAGTCTGGATGCAACAAGGGAGTAGCCGCGATCCGCTGACTATCCGGTTGGTTGAATCAGCTCTGAGCCGTTCCGGTGTGGCATTGAAAAAGGTAACGCTGGGGTAACATGTGGTGTGGCTGAGCCGTTGCTCAGCCACACCTGTAGGGGGTAAACCCTTATGGACGATAGACTCTGACGTTGGCAAAGCCATTTTCGTGCAGGATCAGGGCCTGCAGCTGGCTCATCACGCCTTTGTTACAATAGAGGTAGTAATCTTTGTCCTGTGGTAAATCGCCAAACTTCGTCGCGAGGCGGAAAAATGGCAAGTGGATCACTTCAATTCCCTCCAGCTCAAGTGGATCGGCATCTTCTTCTTCCGGAGAGCGAATATCAACCACCACGGCCCCCGCAGGCAGATCGCTGACATTTTCCGCTTCTTTAACTTCTTCTTTTGCCTCAGCCTCAATCTCGCGAATGTCTTTCACGATGGCGTTTTCCACCACGGTATCCAGCACATCAAAGTCAAACTTGCCTTCTTCAGCTTCGATTTTTTCCAGCTTCGCTTTAACCGTTGGCTTTTTCGAGATCACACCACAGTACTCAGGCATGGACTCCGCCATTTCACAGGTGCCAATCTGGCGCGCAATGCGAATGATCTCTTCTTTATCATATTGGATCAGAGGGCGTAAGATCAGGGTTTCGGTGACACGATCAATCACATTCAGGTTTGCCAGCGTTTGACTCGACACCTGACCAATACACTCACCAGTCACTAATGCCTGAATACCAAAGCGCTCAGCAACGGCGGAACCAGCACGCATCATCATACGTTTGAGCACGACGCCCATCTGGCTGCTTTCTATGTTCTCCAAAATCTCTGCCACCACAGGTTCAAAGTCTACCGTGATAAAACGTACCTTATGCGTTGAGCTGTATTGCTTCCACAAGTAGTGACTCACCTGCTTTACACCAATCTCATGTGCCGCACCACCCAGGTTGAAGAACAAGAAGTGGGTTCTCGCGCCTTTACGGATCATCTGGTAGCTGGCCACACCCGAGTCAAAGCCACCCGACATCAGAGACAACACGTCTTCTTGTGTTGGCAATGGGAAACCACCCATACCCAAATGTTTGGTTGTGACAATATAAGCACGATCGCCTTTTACTTCGATTTTAACCGTGACCTCAGGCTTGCGTAATTGCACCCGTGCGCCCGGCACATTCTGGTTCAAACCACCGCCGACATACCTTTCTACGTCACTGGAAGTAAAGTCATGATCCCCCTGACGTTTCACCCGAACACAGAACGTCTTATTTTCGATTTGCGGGCCCACCAAAGGCAGTGCGGTTTGATAAATGTCGTCCAGCGTTTCAAAAGTGGTTTCCTGCACTTCAAGAAACTGCACAATGCCTGGAATGCGGCCCAAACCACTGACAAACGCTTGGCGGATCTTAGGATCTTCGCTGTGCGTTACCACTGTGATGTTGTCCCAGTTATTTTTTACCGTCACTTTTTCGTCAAAGCGGCTCAGCACCAGTTTGATGTTTCGTTCGAGTACCATAGTAAAGCGTTTGCGAACCGATTTACTTTTGATCACGATTTCAGGGTGCAATTTGACGATAAATTTAAACATAGAAGTCACTCTTGGTTTGGACATGAATGCGCAATTGGCGCGCCGACAACGGGCGCGCGATTATAGCAGACTTATTAAAGACTAGGAAATATACAGAGGATAACCAGCTTTTCTGGTCTGTGAGATCAAGCTATGCTGGGTAAAGACGCATCCGCCATTGCCTGATAGTGTTGCTGTAGATGTTGGATTTTGTCCCGGCTCAGTGAGGTGGCATAGGGTTTAAACAGCATCAAGACCTTCACAATGCCATTGTAGATATCCTGCTGCTCCAATACCCCAGTCATTCTGCGAGCTTTCACGTAAGGTGTCCAAAAGCTCACCACCATTTTCAGCATGTGTGCCAGCTCATTGGCATCCTCATTGCTGATCGCGATGACTTCGGCCTTTCGCAGACCAATAACGACTGCTTTCACCTGCTCAAACAATCGAGCCTGAAACGCAATATAGTCTTTTTTAAGGACATCGTCGCGCACCAAAATATCGTTGAGGTTATCGTAGAAGAAATGATAACGCCACATCAGCTCAAACAGCGAATCGAGATACTGGGTCAACTGTTCAACGGGTTCATCATGGGCTTCTAATGGCTTGAAGTGGGTACTTAAGTGCTCACTATACAAAGCAAAAATATTACGAATAATGTCTTCTTTATTTTTAAAATGGTAATACAGATTGCCAGGACTGATCCCCATATTAGAAGCGATGTGGTTGGTGGTGATTGTTCGCTCGCCATGTAAATTAAACAAGGCGATACTGGTACGAATAATTTTTTCCTTGGTATTCATATTCGGTTCTCTGATAACACGTAATTAATGAAGCAAGTAACCTTTCGGTTATAACGCCCAGTGAAAATAGCACTAAATGGGAATAACATTAAATTTTCATTTTGAAATCAGACCAGTGATATTGTGCCGTAAGCTTGATAATATAGAGCGAATTTGAACTTTTATGATCCAGACATGCAAGTAACCGCTTTATATCCGGGCACCTTTGATCCGCTCACCAATGGACACGCCGATTTAATCAAACGCGCGGCCAAAATGTTCGACACTGTCATTTTAGCCATCGCACATAACCCAAACAAAAAACCCTGCTTTACTTTGGATGAACGTGTTGCGTTGGCAAAAGATGTATTGGCGGAACATGACAATGTTAAAGTCATTGGCTTTAGCGGACTACTCGTCGACCTGGCCCGTCAGCAACAAGCCAATGTGCTGATCCGTGGGATCAGAGCGGTTTCTGATTTCGATTATGAATTTCAGCTGGCAAACATGAATCGTCGCTTATTTCCTGAATTGGAAAGTGTGTTTCTGACGCCTTCTGAGAAAAACTCTTTTATCTCTTCTACACTGGTCAAAGAAGTCGCTTTACATCATGGTGATGTCAGCGAATTTGTCAGCCCATTAGTGGCTAAAGCTCTAGAGGAAAAATTACACGGATGATGCGCTCCTGTTTTATGTTAAGCAGTCTGGCACTGGCCTCAGCATCTGCCTACTCTGCTCCCTGGATTGATGCCGGGCAAAGCCATCTTAAACATTCGATTGACTTGCTTGTCAGCGCAGGCGTGATTCAACGCCCAGTTAACCAGTACCCTTTAATGTGGAATGGTCTGGTGGATGATCTGGCCAAAGCAGATCCGACTCAGCTGCCCGAAGATGCTCAGTTTGCGCTGCAACATGTAAACCATGCCTTGGATCAGGCCAAGAATGACAAACACTCAGGCATAGTCACGCATTATGGTGATGAACAAACGATGCCGGCAGGGTTTGGTCAGCAAACCCGCTCTCGTGGCGGGGTTAGCAGTTATGGTCAGATCACCGGCAGCAATGTCAGTGCACGCGTACAAGTTAACTATGCCGAAGACCCACAAGACGGCAAAAAGGTCAATCATCATGGCAGCCACCTGGCAGTGTTACTGGGAGACTGGGCGTTTAGCGCAGAGCGACTCGATTACTGGTGGGGTCCGGGCAATGAAAACGCCTTGTTACTCTCTAATAATGCGGCCCCGATGAAAGCGTTGCGTATCAGCCGGGCCAATACTAATTACAGCGGCCCAAGCTTCTTATCATTTATTGGCCCCTGGCAAATTACCGCAATCGCAGCAAAGCAGCGTCCGCAGTTAGCTGACGCCAACGAAAAAGACTTCTGGGGCGTCAGAGTGTCGGCCTTTCCTTTACCGGGATTGGAAGTATCTTATGCCACCACAGCCAGCGATTTCGTGTACCGAACAGACCCGGAGGATGAAACTCAGAACCAGCAACGCCTGAGCAGCATGGATGTCAAATACGCCTCACGTATTGCAGGTGTGCCTGTGGCTTTCTACGGTGAAGTAAGTGGCGACAATGACCAAGGGGCGCTACCAGACAATGGGGCTTTCACCTTAGGCGCAGAAGCTTTCTGGGGCACGTCAGAATATCGCATTAAATCCTATCTTGAATACAGTGATACAGAAACGGATTGCCAGGCTCAGCAAACCAGTTTTCAGTGTGACTTTGCCACCGCAGGCAAAGGCGCCGATTACCGCGAACGGGGCCGCTGGCTGGGTGCACACATGGGACCACAGGCAACCTCTGTCAGCTTAGGCGCAAACTATTACGGCATGGGCGGCATAGGCGGTTACGCCAAGCTAAAACGAATAGAATTTGAGACGCTCAATCTCGATCGGGATTTGATTCAGGTTGGTTATCAACAAGGGCTGTTTAGCGGCTTGCTAAAGTTGGATTTGGCGTATTGGCGTGATAAAGGTACGACCGATTCAAACAACGAAACGTCAGCATCCGTCAGTTGGGAGTATCGATTCTAAGCTTTTTCCGCCCGATCCTATTCGGGCGGTACCAACGCTTGTCATCACGCTTTTTGTGCCGTATACGGTTGCGGATAAAACAAACGATACAATGCTAAAAAATCACGATTCGTTATCAGAGCCCCCACCATCACAAAGTCTGCACTGATCACTGTCCACGAATAAATGTACCACAACAGCCAGGGATCCATGGTACCAAGTATGTAGGAGTCCACGTACATCATGAAAAACATCGAGGCATTTATGCTTAGCGCTAGCACGCAATAAAAAAAAGCGGGTTGCAGCGGTGCATGCCTGAACCACCTATACCGGGCAATGAACAAAGCCACCACGGTCAGGACATCATAACTCGCCCAGTAGATAAAATCGCTGGCGACCATGTCGATAGACATAAAAAGATCGCTCAGGCTGTACGACAACGATAGGATCAGAGAAGCAGACAGAACTTGCTTGTTAATGTTTATACCCAGTACTGCCAGCCCGGCACTGAGCAAAAAAGCCATATAAAAGCCCCAGAGCACCATGGCACCGGTACTTAAGCCAAAATAATCAAATATCATAAGTATCGCTGTTTTGTGGTTTGTGCGAACATAGACCAAGCCATTTAATACAAATTTGCTTAATTAAGTGAAATTGGTATAAGACTTCGTCAAGTATTTCAAACTCTTATTGTGTGGCGCTACTCTATCAAACACTGCCACACTTTGACCAGCTTTGTGGGAGGACTTTACTGACTTTGCGTGCCATGGCTAACAAACGATCCCTGGTGCAGATGGGCGCAGAAATGAAAAAAGTGCCCGCAAGGCACTTTCGCTAAATCAATGTTCTGTCACTCACGCCACAAACTGACAGGGTATACGTGCAGGTTCTGCAACCTGTAACATGTATTCCATAGCCACTTCATCGCAGTTGTTTTTACGCAAACACAGTTCACAGTCTTTCATGACTTTTTCGGGCAGGCTGTCTTTGTTACACCCACTGAACCCTTGCTTATCAAAAAAACCTGGCACCCGGGTCAGCACAATGACACGCTTTAACGCCAGACGCTTGGCTTTGGCAAGCAGGTGCGCTACAAGCAGCTGCCCCTGTCCTTTTACTGGTATCGACGGGTCGACGCCCAGGGAGCGGATCTCAGCCAACCCCGTATCGTAAATATAAAGCGATGCACAACCGGTGACCTTGCCATCGACCTCAGTCACAGCAAACTCATTGATACTGTGGATCATGTCACTTTTGGCACGCGGTAGGTTTTCGCCCACTTTGGCCCAGTACTGGATCAACCCTGCGATGGCCTCTACATCGTTTAAAGAGGCATCACGTACCGTGATTCGCTGTTTTTTTTTCGCCACGCCGATGGCCGCAGAAACCTGAGTCACCGACGTACCACCTTTCGCACTGCGTGCTGCAATACAGGCATCAAGATGTAATACCGGATAAACATCCTGTTCAATGTGCGGACACACCGACTGAAACTGTGCGAGACTAAGATCTTCAAGGTTTTTTTGTTCACTCAGCGCCAGCTGTACCAATTGACCCACAATATGATGGCCTTCACGGAAAGGGATCCCCTTTGCAACCAGATAATCGGCCAGCTCTGTGGCATTGGCATGACCACCTTGTGCCGCCTGTTTGGTTTTATCGGCGTTTACTTTCACACTTTCAATGCAAGACTGCGCCATATGCAGTGCCGCCAGCCAGGTTGGCATGGCGTCAAACACCCCTTCTTTGTCTTCCTGCATATCCTTGTTATAAGCCAGTGGCAAGGCTTTCAACGTCATCATCATGGCGCTGAAGGCCCCAAATACACGCCCCGTTTTGCCCCGGATAAGCTCTAGCGCATCAGGGTTTTTCTTCTGTGGCATTAAAGAGGAGCCGGATGTCACATTGTCACCGAGGTCAATAAAGCCCGCCTCGCCGGAGTTATAAAAAATCATATCCTCGGCCAGACGTGACAGGTGCAGCATAGAGATCGAGGCACAACTCAGCAACTCCAGGACAAAGTCCCGATCTGACACGGCATCTAAGCTATTGCGGGTGGCACAGTTGAACTCCAGCTCAGCAGCCAGCCGTTCTCTGTCGATAGCATAGGCTGTGCCTGCCAGCGCCCCGCTGCCAAGTGGACATTCATTCATCCGTGTTATGGCATCTTGCAGGCGCGACGTATCGCGCTCCAGCATTTCCACATAGGCCATGCACCAGTGACTGAACAGCACAGGTTGTGCCCGCTGCAAGTGGGTATAACCTGGTAAAATAGTGCCCAGCTCACGCTCTGCCAATGCAACGAAAGCCGCTTTTAACGTCGTCAGTGCGTCCAGGATTTTGTAACCACTATCACGGCACCATAAGCGAAAGTCGGTGGCCACCTGATCATTGCGACTACGACCTGTGTGTAACTTTTTACCCAGATCGCCGACTTTTTCAATCAACCGCGCCTCGACATAAGAATGAATGTCTTCATAGCCGGCCGTAGCAATGGCACGCGGATCAGCACTGGCTTCCTCGAGTAGCGCCTGCAACGCCGCGACCAGTTGGGCATGCTCATCGCCAGTCAGGACCTGAACTTGCTTAAGTGCCCCAGCCCAGGCAATCGAACCAACAATATCCTGCTCAGCCAGCTGATAATCGAACGGCAAGGAATCATTAAATTGTTTGAAGGCCTCATCCGGCCCAGACGAAAAGCGCCCACCCCACAATGCCATGTTACTTTACTCCTCTGATTACCTTTACTTGACCGACTTTTGTTTGTTCAATGCCGCAATACGGCTGGACAAAGAGAACAGGCGAATAAAACCTTCGGCATGAGACTGATCGTACACATCGTCTTCTCCAAAGGTTGCAAAGTCCTCACTATATAGGCTGTTCACAGAACGTTTTTGCACGGCACTGACCTGTCCTTTGTATAGCTTCAGTACCACTTCACCCGTCGCAACCTGAGCCAGAGATTGCGCCGCAGCCAACAGAGAATCTTTCAACGGCGTAAACCAGCGCCCATCATATACCAAGTGGGCAAATTCATTGGCGACTGTTTCTTTCCATTTGCGACTCGCCTTATCCAGCACCAGCTCATCAATGGCCTGTAATGCGGCCACCATTACTGTGCCTCCCGGCGTTTCATAACAACCCCGTGACTTCATACCCACCAGGCGGTTTTCGACAATATCAATTCGCCCCACGCCATGCTTTGCGGCAATTTCATTGAGCGTGAGCAAACAGTGATAGGGAGTCAGGGCTTGACCATTAACCGCAACCACCTGCCCAGACTCAATTTGCACACTCACCAGCTCGGCTTCATTGGGTGCCTGCTCAGGCGAAGCCGTCCAGGTCCAGACCTGATCACTCGGTTGATTCCAGGGATCTTCCAGTTCGCCTCCCTCATGGGAAATATGCCAGGCATTGGCATCACGGCTATAAATTTTAGTTGCAGAAGCTGCACACGGAATATTGCGTTCAGCCAGATAATCCAGCAAAGACTCACGACTGGACAGAGACCACTCACGCCATGGCGCAATCACTGCCAGATCGGGTGCTAGTGCGGCAAAACAGGACTCAAACCGCACCTGATCATTGCCTTTACCCGTACAGCCATGAGACAGTGCATCCGCGCCCACTTTACGCGCAATTTCTACCTGTGCCTTAGCAATAATAGGTCGAGCCATTGAAGTACCCAGTAAATAGGTCCCCTCGTACACCGCACCACTTTGTAAAGTAGGATAAATATACTCACTGACCAGTTCAGCTTTGAGATCAACGATATGACATTCACTGGCCCCCGACGCCAGGGCTTTCTCTTCCACGCCCTGAAGCTCCTCATCCCCCTGGCCCACATCGGCTACAAACGCGACCACTTCACAGCCATAGTTTTCTTTTAACCAGGGCACAATCGCTGAGGTATCCAGACCACCGGAGTAAGCCAGCACTACTTTTTTAATGTTTTCCATAATATTTACCTTAATACTTAAATCGATTGGCTCAGACGATCTGTTTGTTCATGAGCGCGAGTAACAGGGCATTTTGCGCATGCATGCGGTTCTCAGCCTGTTGCAGGATCCGTGCTTTAGGCCCGTCCATCACCTCAGACGTGATCTCATAACCACGGTGAGCAGGCTGGCAATGCAGTACCGTGCTGGCCCCGGTCTGTTCGAGTAATGTTTGATTGAGCTGATACGGCATAAAGGTCGCTTTCGCCTGTTCCAGTGAGGTATCACTCCCCATAGACACCCAGGTATCTGTGTACAACACATTGGCACCTGCCGCCGCTTCGATACGATCGCTGATCAGCACCGATGCCCCGTTTACCGCCGCAATTTGCTCTGCCTGCTTAACAATCTGGGCATCAGGAGAGTGTCCTTTGGGACAAACCGCAACAAAATCGGCCCCCAGAGTCGCGGCCAGCAATAATAATGACTGGCAAACATTATTGCCTTCGCCCAGGTAGGCCAGCTTGATCTGGCTAACATCGCCAAACACCTCCTGCAACGTCAAAAAATCGGCCAGCGCCTGACAAGGGTGATACAAATCACAGAGACTATTCACCACCGGGATATCAGAGTATTCAGCCAGCACCTCTAAAGTGTGATGAGACGAAACACGAGCGACCAGTGCATCTGCCCAGGTGGCGATGTTCAATGCAAAGTCCTGCACAGACTCACGGCTGCCCATAGCACCGTTTTGCTGATCCAGATAAACGGCGTGTCCTCCGAGTTTGTTGATCCCAATATCAAATGACAAACGGGTTCTGAGGCTGGGCTTTTCAAATAAAGTGACCACAGATTTACCCGCCAGTGCGTGGGCAAATTCCTGCGGCTGTTGTTTAATGTCACTTGCAAGCGCAAGCAGTTTTAGGATCTGGCTTTTATCCAACTCCAGACCAGTAATAAAATGACTCGACATAAGGCTTCCTACGGTAGAATATGGGTTCCGACGTGCTGGCCCTCAATCAGGGCAAGCAGGTTATCTGGCTTCTGCCAGCTTGAGATATACACCCCACGTCGTAAATGTCGGGCAGCGTGAAGACTGGTCTTAACTTTGACCTCCATCCCGCCCACAATCACCTTCTGTGCTATCAGTTGTTCTATCTGGTCACTGTTGAGTTGCGCTAATGGCTGACCTGTGCCATCCAGCACAGCTTCAACATCCGTCATAAAAATCAGCTCACCACCGAGTTGATGTGCCAGCACAGCTGCTGCTTCATCCGCATTGACATTAAACAGCGCGCCGTCTGCACCAATGCCAATCGAGCTAACTAAGGGGATTCTTCCAGCAGCCAGCAGCTCGGGGATCAGGCTTTCGTGCGCTGCTTCACAGGTGCCAACCTGCCCCAACGCCTTGAGTTTCTGCGTAGTCAGCAGGCCTGCTTCGTATAAACTGATCCCTGCCGGCACCAGACCCGCTGTAATTGCCTGTGCCATTAACTGTTTGTTTGCGCACCCAGCTAATGCACCGACTATGTAAGGCATCTGCTCTTTGGGACTGATCCGCAGCCCCTGATGTTTAGCGGTCGCAAACCCGGCATCACTGAGCCAGCGGTCTACTAATGCACCACCGCCATGCACTACTACAAAGTTGTCTTTATCACCTTGCTGAGCCAGTGATTTCAGCGCGATAAATAAATCATGCGCGGCGTGCTCTGAATTCAGCACAGCACCACCAAGTTTGATCACCCAGGTTTTTTTATCTGTCATGAATTACCCCATCAACCCTTGTTCATGCGGATACTGACTGGCCAGATTCATACATTGCAGCGCCTGTCCTGCCGCACCTTTCAATAAATTATCTATGGCCACTGTGACAATCAGTTGTTGCCCCTGTTGTTGCCAGCCAATATCGACAAAGGCCCGGTTTGCCACCCCTTTGATAGAAGGCAGCGCATCACCTTTAAGCCGGATCAATGGCTCGTCTGCCAGCACCTGATAGGCCTGTGCTACCTGATGTGCAGATACACCTGGCTTGAGCGAAACATAAATAGTTTCGAGGATCCCACGGGGGAAATTTCCCAGGTGTGGCGTAAACAAAACGGGATGCGCAAGATAGCGCTCAATTTCAGGTGTATGTCTGTGATTAAACAAACCATAAGGCGCCAGAGAAACTTCACAAAAATGCGTTGTGAGGCTCGCTTTACGCCCGGCACCCGTGACGCCTGAGACCGCATTAATAATAATGGTGTCATCGCTTAGTAAATCGGCCTGTTTAAGAGGTTTCAGCGCATTTAACGCGGCGGTTGGATAGCAGCCGGGCACAGCCACCAGCTGGGCCTCGCTCAAAGCGTCACCGTACCATTCAACCAGACCATACTGTGCTTTATCGAGCCACTGCGAATAAGGGTGGCTAAATCCATAATATTGTTCGTAATCAGCACTGCTTTTGAGCCGGTAAGCACCGGACAGGTCGAAGACCTTTTTACCCATGGCAAGAAAAGTCTGGGCAAGCTCAACGCTTACCTTGTGATCGGTACAAAGGCAGACATAGTCGACATCACTGTCGGCTATGTCTGCAAACGTCTCATCCGTCAAAGGGAGCAGGGAGACATCAAGTAAACCTGTATGTTCAGGATATAACTCACTCAGATACTTCCCTTTATCTAAACTCTGTGCGGACACATAACAGCCACTGAGGTGCAAACCCGGATGACGGGCCACCAAACTGGCCAACTCTGCGCCGCTATATCCGCTGGCGCCAACAATTGCTACGTTAAACATCGATAACTCTTATAAATTAGTAAACACAAAGACCATATAAATCTGCTATTGATGATGTTATCGTCGCATTGTTGCACCCTCTATATTTATGCTAAAAAAATGAATTGATATTCACCTTACATACATATAGATTTTTATGCAACAGGTTTGAATAAATATTTTAGGATAAATACATGCCACTTCCCGACTTTAAAACTATGTACAGCGAGCTCATCGCACGCCCCTCAGTCAGTGCGCTCGATCCCAGTCTTAATCAAAGTAACCGCGCAGTCATTGAGCTGCTTGCACATTGGTGTGAACAACTGGGCTTTAGTACCGAAATCACCGAGCTACACAGCGCACCCGGTAAATTCAATCTGCTCGCCCGCAAGTGCCCGCCCGGTATGGCAGAACAAGCAGGGGGGCTGATGCTGGCCGGACACACAGATACGGTGCCCTTTGACGACAGCCGCTGGAATTTTGACCCTTTCCAGCTCAGTGAAAAAGACAATCGCTTGTATGGCTTAGGCAGCATTGACATGAAGGGCTTTTTTGCCTTTGTGTTGAAAGCACTGGAGGAGCTGCAAGAAGCACAGCAAAGTGCTCCGGTGATGATCCTGGCCACCGCAGATGAAGAGATCACCATGGCAGGTGCACAAGAAATCGCGCGCCACGCAAACCTCAAACCGGCACGCTGTATTATCGGTGAACCAACCGATATGGTGCCGGTTTATACGCACAAAGGGCACATGTCTTCGGCCATTCGGATCACCGGTCGATCCGGCCATAGCTCAGATCCCGAACGAGGTCTCAATGCCATTGAAGTCATGCAGCAAGTGATTACCAATCTGTTACAACTAAAAGAAGATTTAAAGAATAAATATTCACTATCTGATTTCGTCATTCCCTACCCTACCTTGAATTTAGGTCATATTCATGGAGGTGACAATGCCAACCGCATTTGCGGCTGTTGCGAGTTACATATCGACCTGCGTCCACTGCCCGGACTCAGCATTACCGAGCTGCAGGCCTTATTAATGCAAGCTGTAGCCCCTATCAATGAGCGCTATCCAGATAGCGTGTCTGTCATAGATCTGCATGACCCCATTCCCGCATTTCATGGCACCCGGGATTGCGCACTGGTGAAGCTGGCTGAAAAAATTTCAGGTCAACAGGCCGTTGCCGTGAATTACTGTACAGAAGCGCCCTTTTTACAGCAGCTTGGATGCGAGACCATTGTCATGGGACCGGGCTCTATTGCTCAGGCACATCAGCCAGATGAATATCTCGCGATGGAAAAAATCAAACCCAGTCAGCAAATTCTGACTGAATTAATCCGCCAACAATGCTTTAGCTGAATCGTTCAGCTCCCGTGTAATAAGGTGTAATTTGCACAAAACTCAACCAGACACTATACCTGAACAGATGTAACACAAGATCGGTAACGGCCTGTCAATATGCGCCCCGTCAAGCGCAACAGGTCGCCATCCGTGAAGGTGTGCCCATTTGCGCGGTATGGTCCGCCGTGGATGCACCTAGGGCCGTTCGGGGCCATCGACTGTCAGCATAGGACGCCGCAGTATCTGTCTACTGACAAGGAAGGGGCAAAAGATGTGCAATCTACTCTCTTATTATCACAATCCAGATAGTATCTGCTATGTGTTTAGCCGTGCTTGTCTCGGCAGGCATATCGCTGCCAGTTACGTTTGTCTCCCTCCTTTGATGCGTGCCGCTCGCAGATTTTTCTCATTACACTATCAGGGGCAAACTTATGTACAGACTGAGCGACTTTTATCGCCTCAGTGCCGCACTGACTGGCTACCAAGAAGTCGAGTTACAAGGCACGGGCGTCGGTCCGGTTTACTGTCAGACACTCAGTAAATGGGTCCGTCAGGACGTAATTGAAGCACTTTACGCTCAGGCAGAGCAGATTGGTGCACTCGACAATGATACCAATCAGGCGCGCTTTTACGACCAGATCTGGAATAGTGCCAAACTCGGGCCCGTCGCCAGAAACATCATCAAAATGTGGTACCTCTCCATCTGGTATCAGTTGCCAGCTGACTGGAATGCCCTCTATGGGGTTGATGATTTCAGCGCCGATAAACCGCTCGTTGAAGACTATGTGATTTCAAGCAATGCCTATATTCAGGGCCTGGTCTGGAATGCGTTGGGCAGTCACCCTATGGGTGCCAAGCAGCCTGGATATGGTACCTGGGCCTTCCCCGGGCACACAGCAAAAACACATAACCTGGATTAAGGAGCCAAACATGACACATCATCATAACGACTACGACGTCGTCATCGTCGGTGCCGGTATTGCAGGTGCCATTATGGCTAAACAACTGGGTGAACAAGGCAAACAAGTCTTGATCTTAGAAGCCGGTACTGGCACTGACGGGCGTTTCTTCGATCAGGGTAAAGAGCAGGGCTATGAATCCTACATGGAGCGCTTTTTCACAGCCATGGCCAAAATCCCAAATGCGCCCTACCCTAATAACCCCAATGCCCCTCAACCCTTAGTGACGGATATTCAGAAACCACCGCTCGATAAACCCGTTAGCGACCATGGGTATTTTGTCCAGTATGGTCCGGATCCCTTTGCCAGCACCTACACCCGCAGCGAAGGCGGCACGACTTTACACTGGCTGGGCACCTGTTTACGTATGCTGCCCGAAGACTTTGAACTACAAAGCCGGTTCGGTCGGGGCCGGGATTGGCCAATCAGCTATCAGGAATTACAACCCTGGTACGAAGTAGCAGAGCAGCATATCGGGGTCTCGGCGAATGCCGATGTACAAAACTACCATCAAATTGACAATCCCAGTGTGCAGCTACCATTTGAGGAAAATTACAACTACCCGATGGAGCAAATACCACAGAGTTTTCTGGATCAGTACCTCGCCAAAGGGCTGCAAGGTATGCAGGTTAACATTGAGAATCAAACCTACCCCATTGATGTGGTCGCAACACCACAAGGGCGCAACGGCATGCCACGCGGTGATTATCGCCCGGTGGGGGCTGTCGGCAATCCAGATCTTGGCCAGCGCTGCGCAGGTAACTCAAACTGTGTGCCCATTTGTCCTATTCAGGCTAAATATTCTGCCTTAAAAACACTGGAACAGGCCAAACAGACCGGCAATGTGACCATAGAAACACAGGCCGTGGCCTATCACCTGGCCGTAGATGACAACACCCAGAACATCTCCAAAGTGCACTACAAGCGCTACCACTCTACTGATTCTGCAGCTTTCGAAGATAAAGCCGTGACAGGCAAAATCGTGGTCCTCGCTGCCCATGCCGTCGAAAATGCCAAACTCTTGTTGGCTTCCAATGTTGCGAACTCCAGTGATCAAGTTGGTCGCAATCTGATGGACCATCCAACTATGCTGACCTGGGGTCTGATGCCGTGCAAAATTGGCGCATTCCGGGGCCCTGGCTCGACCTCCGGGATCCCGTCGCTGCGCGGTGGCGCATTTCGTGCCGATCAAGCCGCATTTCGCATTGAAATAGGCAACTGGGGCTGGAGCTGGCCGGAAGGCGCGCCCATTGCCACAGTACCTGATCTGATCGACAAACACGGGTTGTTTGGCCCGGCGCTGCGGCACAAAATCGCAGAGGAATACCCGCGCATGTTCCGCTTTGGTTTTTTGGTCGAGCAACTACCGGATCCTGATAACCGCGTCACCATAGACGATCAATACCGGGATCAGCTGGGCAACTATCGGCCAGTGATCCATTACAAAGTGACAGACTACACCCGCGCTGGGATGGCACAGGCCAAAGAAGTGTCGGATGCCATTTTCCAGCGGCTCGGTGTTGAACCCTTCACCCAATACAAAACCAGCGATCCGGGTTATGTACAATATCAGGGCAAGGGCTATGTCTACAATGGTGCCGGACATCTGGTTGGCACACACCTGATGGGCGATAACCCGAAAGACTCTGTGGTTAATCGCGACCAGCGCAGCTGGGATCACCCCAACCTCTACCTGGTTGGCTGCGGCAATATGCCCACCATTGCGACCAGTAATCCAACTTTGACCATGGCAGCACTGACCTTCTGGGCTGCTGACAACGTGTTAAACGCACTCGACCAGTATTGATGAGGGACCAGCCATGTATCACAAACTGCAAAAACGCCCAATAGAAACGCTCGAACAGCTGCATCATGACCTGCAACTGGCCATTGAACTGGAGTTCTCCACACTACCGGTCTACCTCACCGCCTTATATTCCATAAAGGAAGGTACCAATCAGTGTGCCTATACCGTGATCCGCTCAGTCGTGATGGAGGAGATGTTTCACCTGACCAATGCCGCGAATCTGTTGATCGCCACCGGAGGTAGTCCGGCAATTAACAATCCAGAGTTTCTGCCCACCTTTCCAACTAAACTGCCTGACGGGGAAACCTGGTTTGAAGCAGATCTGCAACCATTCAGCCCGGCAGCACTGCGAAACTTCCTCAAAATTGAAATGCCTGCCGATCTGGCAAAAGCCGATGATATCACCATAGGCGAGTTTTATGTCGGCATTGAAAACGGCTTAGAAACTCTGCATAACCGCTATGGTCCCGCGCTGTTCCCCGCAGATTGTCATGACAAGCAAATCGCGCATAAGTATTACTATGGCGGCGGCGGAGAGATCACACCGATCACTGATCTGGATTCAGCCAATTTTGCACTCAATGCCATCGTTGCCCAGGGTGAAGGCGTACCAGAAAAACACTGGAACCCAACCCAGCCTTTCCCGCTCGGTGAAACCACTGGCATAGACAGCGGCGACCATCAGCTCTTCATGCAACCCAGAGAGCTGTCTCATTATTATCGCTTTAACGAATTACTGCTGGGTTATCGCTATGTACAAGGAGATACGCCCGATTCGGGACCGACAGGCCCCGCGATTCCCATTGATTATCGGCAAGTTTATCCGGTTTTGAAAAACCCTCAGCCAGAAAACTATCATGCCTTCGGGGCCATTGCCCGGCTGGATACAGAATTTAATCTGACCCTGAGCCTGCTACTGGATCAACTTCACCTTGCCTTCAATGGCCAGCCTGACATATTGGTTGCTGCGGTAGGCACCATGTTTGGACTCAAAGAGAAAGCCCAGAATATGATGCGCGTGCCACTGCCTGATGGCAGCGGTCACCACGCAGCCCCCACCTGGCGCTACATCCCCATAGATAAACGCCCTGGAGCATGCTGATATGATCACAAGACGCTTCGATCACATTATCGTGATCATGTTTGAAAACCAGTATCGCGGTTATGTGATGAATAACCCTTACATGCGCAACCTCGCCGCCCAGGGCATTGAGCTGACCAACAGTTTTGGCGTGATGCACCCGTCGCAAACCAATTATATCGCCTCACTCGCAGGTGAGCTGTGCAATGTGACCGACGATGAAGTGCCACCCAGATTGCCGCAACGCACCTTAATTGACCTGATAGAAGATTCAGCGCAAAACCTCGACTGGCGTGCCTACATGGAAAGCTATGTGGCGGGCTGGACGCCCTGGAAAGCAAACAACTTCACACCCATAGACAGCTATCCGTATGTACTCAAGCACGACCCCTTTTCGTCATTTGCCCGTATTCTCGACAGCGAAGCGCGCTGGCAGAAAATTGGCAATGAGGCACAGTTCTACCAGGATTTACTCAACGATAACCTGCCCGAGTTTGCCTGGTTTACACCCAACATGTGGCACGATGGGCATTATTTGCTTGGCACCAAAGACAATGACCTCAAAGGCGAACGCGCGCCAGTGCTGGTGGATCAGCAAGCAGACTGGCTGAAGTCGTTTTTTGCCTCGATTAATTTCCCCGGTCCGGACAGCAAGCTCCCCGATAACACCCTGGTGGTCGTCACCTACGACGAGGCCGATTTTGAGTCGGATTATGACACCAGCCAAAAGTACAAATATTACTACGACGGGCCGAATCAGATTTATACGGTGTTACTGGGCGATACCCTGACACCCTCAAAGCAACATGAAGGGTACAACCATTACTCTTTGCTGCGCACCATTGAAGAGAACTTTTCGCTCGGTACGCTGGGCAAGAACGACCGCCATGCTAACTATTTCCGCTTTTTGTGGGATGAATCGCTGCACTGGCAACGAGCTCAGTCCGTGCCGCACCTGGAACAGATCTGCGATTTGCAAGCCGCCAGCCTGGGTACGCAACTTTACCTCTTCTATACACGGCATGATCAGCCCGGTCAGTTGCACTGTACCAGCTTTGACGGCCATAGCTGGTCAGCGCCATTACAGCTTCAGGCGGATTGCAAAGATCAGCTTCAGCTCAGTGCGCAGGGCAATACACTGGTGCTGGGATATCGTGATTTGGACTTACGTATTACCCTGCACACCCTAACGACCAATCAGGGCTGGCAAACCTTACCTGCCCCCAGCAATGAAAGCATCTCAGCCCTGGCGTTACAGGTGTTGCCAGAGAGCCACGATCTGTTACTGGTGTATCGCGATCAGCAGGGTTGCATGCAAGCACAGCGTTATGCCCAGCAACAGTGGCTACCTCAGCCGCAACCACTGGTGTGCAAACCCACAGGCCCATTCACTTTAGCCTCATTGGGCAGCAATACCCTGCTGATATATCGCGAAGGCAATGGTCAGGCGCTGGCCTGTCTGAGCTATAACAGTGCAGAATTTAATGTCACCGATGTGAGTAACAGCACCTATGCCGGACCACAAGACAATGCAGTGAGTCATCAGTGGTCGACTAACGGGTTTGGCATTGGCCATTTCTCCCAGGCTCCCAGCAAACTGACGCCCGATGAGCCAGAGCCACAGGAACACAGTTATCAAAGTGAAGGCAACCTGGCCGCAGCGACGCTCGATGGCGTGATCCACTTGTTTCACAATGCCCCCAACAGCCAGCAGCTACTGAGCGCCTGCTTTTCTATTCCAGGTGTACTCACCAGTCAGCAGGCTGTCTCCTACGATCCAGCCAAAGCCGATACCACCAGCAACGGCTATGGCACCATGGCCGAAGCAGGCTGGAGTGAGCAACAGATGCTCAACAATGCCCATCGGGATCCAGGCACCCCGCTGTGCGCTACGCGCTATCAGGACCAGCTTTGGTGCTTCTATCTGAGTAGCCATGACCAGCAGCTGCGGGCCCATGTAGCCGCTTACTTATCGACAGATTGTCGCGCCACATAAAGCTCATTCAGAGGTAACGGACAATGACTATCAATTTAAGATGAATCAATAAGTACAGACGAAGGCAGCCAGGGATCCCGCCGCCTTCGAGCAGTCACTGTAGGGATCAAGCCTATGGCTCTGTGGGATACCCCATGGAATGCCAGTAGCAATTAATGAGGAAACCATCATGACTGACGTAACGCCCCCTGATCTTTCAAAACCTTTGCTGATCGACCCGGCACAGGAAAACCCGCCAGCGCCGACAACCGAGTTGGGCCCGCTACAACACCTGGTCGGCACCTGGACCAATCAACCGCTGGGTAACTCTGGTATGGGGGGAACGGACAAACCGTTTTCTTACTGCCTGATGCCACTGCCTCAGGAAGCCAGCTATATCCTGAAAAACTTTGCTTACTATGAAGAATTAACTTTTTCAGCCATTCACGGCACAGCGCCCAACCGCGGTGGCTTAGGCACGCAAGTTGCCAACACCCTGTTTTACGAGCAGCGCGTTTACTTTGCCGATGGCCCGGCAAAAGATCAGCTGGTGCATGCCGAAAATGGCTCACTGCTGTTCCTGACCGATCGAAAACAATTGCTGGGGCCTTATGGCAACGGAGAAAAGCCGGGGATCGGAACTGAAACTGTGCCTAACAGTGTGCCACCGACGCAAAACTATGACTTTATCAAGCAAATGTCGGTACCACATGGTAACTCAATTCTGGCCAGCGGGCATTTCCAGTCAGGCACAGGTGTGCCCACCATTCCGATGCTGAGCAAAAGTGACGTGCTCCCTATGGGTCTGCCCCATGATGTCAGCACCGATCAGTACAGCACCAAAAGTGTTGGTAACCTGAACCCAGACTTTACCCTGAACCCCAATCAGCCACTGAATAATGCACTGGAAGTATCTCCACCGAAGAAATTCATTTTACTGGAAGTGGATACCGCCCACTCGGGCATCCCCGTGACTAATATTGGCTTTGAGCAACAGCATGCCAACGTCAGCCGTTATGCCATCAGCTACTGGCTCGAGTCACTCGATGGCAGTGATAATTTCACTCAGCTTCAGTACTCGCAAAATATCACCATGGAGATCCCTATTCAGGGGCAAACCGTCACCTTCCCGCACATCACTACCAATACCTTAGTCAAAAAGGCCTAAGTACAGCGGGCATAAAAAAACCGGACTGATGTCAGTCCGGTTTTCTCTTTTGCAAGATTAGATAGGCGAGCCTGGCGGCATCGGCAGGGCTTTAAAGCCTTGCGGCCATTGACCACTTTCCAGATACTGCGCCACTAAGTCCGCCAGATAGGTGTCAAATGCATCGGCCTTGCTGCTGCCACCAAATAGAGAGTCGTCACTGTATTGCTCTACCAGCTGACTCAGGTAGTAACGCAACTGGGCCTGAACTTCCGGTGCCAGCTTATCGCTGCTACCCAGCTCTGCCAGACGATAGGCTGTTAAAAACTGCACACGCTGCGTCAGTTTTGTTGCCATGCCCGACTCCGCTTTCGGCTGAAAAACATGCTGATAAACTGTGTTCAGCAGATCGTCGCTGTTCAGGTTGGCATGATTACGAGCCCCCTGTTGCGCCAATCGATTTAGCCGCTGCGGGTTCAGCAATAAACTCAGGGTATGCTGAGCCGCCACTTCTGGCAACGCCATCGCATCCAGTGTCAGACCGGTACGCCCTTTGATGCTTTCACGGGTTTTATACTCGCCATAGGCTTTAGGCGGGATCAACGCCAGCACTGATTCCGGGATCATCAGTTGCTCAGGAGATAAGGTATCCAGCAGGGCCGAGAGTGCTGACTGCTGCTGTGCCTTGCCTACCACTTGTGCGCCTTTGGCAGTCTGCGCGCCACGCACTTCATAGTCGTAGTCTACGCCACCGATCAGTTTCACTGCCGATTCCACCTGATAACGGTGGAACAAGTACAACGGCACCAGCTTTTCTTCCAGCTGAGATAAGGCCTCACCGGTTTTGATGTTATTCAGGCCAAAACGGGCCAGCGCTTTACGACGAATATCCAGCACTCGCGTTAATTCAGCTGCCGGGTCACCGCCGTTATCCCACAGGTGGGCAGTCGGATGTGCACCGCCTTTAGGACGGGCATCGGCATCCGAGATAAACTCCAGCCCTTTGCTCTTGTTCTCTGCCAAAATAGCAGCCAGCCCCTGAGATTCATCCACCGCGGTAAAGTCGCTGTAGCCATACTTGATCACCTGGGTATCCCACTCCCCCATGCCTGATGCGTAGCCTTTGCTTATATCCAGCTCACCCTGATCGTTCATGCCCACCAGCGGATGCGGATAATCCATCACGGAGGCACGGTCTTTCACAGACGCCGAAAAGTTATGAGCAATCCCCAGCGTGTGGCCAATTTCGTGGGCACTGAGCTGGCGAATACGGTCCAGCGCCATGGCGTGCAGATGCGCGGTCACTTCATCACCTTTTACAAATGGCGCAGCTAACGCTTCGGCAATCAGAATATCCTGACGCACGCGCAATGAGCCCAGGGTGACATGGCCTTTAATGATCTCGCCGGTACGCGGGTCTATCACCGATGCCCCATATGACCAGCCACGGGTCGCGCGGTGAACCCACTGGATCACGTTGTAACGAATGTCCATGGGATCGGCATTTTCCGGCAGCACTTTGACCTGAAAGGCATTTTTGTATCCCGCCGCTTCAAAAGCCTGATCCCACCAGCGTGCACCATCCAGTAATGCAGTCTTCACCGGCTCGGGCACACCCGGGTCAAGGTAATACACAATCGGCTCGACCGGCTCAGAGACTTTTGCAGTCGGGTCCTTTTTATTTAAGCGATGGCGCGGAATATAACGCACATACATAGACTCGCTCAGCGGTGCCGAGTAGTCCTTGTGCTCAATACTCCAGTAACCTGACTGCGGATGGAATGCGCGGGGCTGATAATTTTCATCCGGCAGCTCAATCAGCGAGTGGTGCTGATGGACCGTCACCGCATAAGGGTTGGCCGTCGCCTGCTTCACATACTCACCAGGCTTGCTGCCCTTAAAGGTCAGGACCGCTTCCAGCTCGGTGTTTTTCATAAAGGCTTTGGAACGTGGCATATAAGTCGCGCTGCGGCTGGCATCCAGGCTGTAACTGCCCTGCTTGCGCGCCGCCAGCGTCCGGGACACACCGTGGACATCCGACAACAGATAAGGGGTGTAATCGATCAATACACTGTCATCATCTTCGGCGACCACTTTAAAGCCATTTAAAATGCTGGAGGCAAACGCCTCTTTGACGCTTTGCTGCTCCGCCGGATTATCGGCACTGGCACGAAAATAGGTATTCAGTGCGCGCAGCATCACCTTGTCACCAAAGCGCTCGAATTGCACCAGGTAAGTACTACCCAGCTGGCCGCGATCTAACCCTATGTCGTTGGATCCGACGCCATACGGCAGGCTATGCTGAAGTAAGAACGGCTGCGAGAGTTTATCCACATCCAGGTAAATTTTGCCACTGGCAGGGTCGCTATAGAACGCATAAAACCCGGGGAAATGGTTGAGTTTGTCAGTAAATTCATCAATAGACTTAATTGCAGCGTGCGCTTGGGGTATCATAGCCAGCAGCAAAGCCGAGAGCATGTGAGGTGCAAAGCGTGTTTTTCGCATTTTCTTATCTTTGTTGTGTTAGGTTAGATGACTGGTACCTCATTTGTATATTAAATCGTATACAAAATACAGTTATTTAGGACAAAATTCAGCGCTGTTTGTGGCCTGCTCTCTCACTCTATCAGGGCTGCAACATAACCGTTATCAGGACTAAAATTTATGCGTAGACTTCCACCGGTGTTAATTGAAGACGGCTGTTCCCGTGAACTGGTTTCTCTGATCCGAACCATTCTGGCTGCCTGTAAAGAAATCTCTTTCCGCGTAGGTCAGGGCGCGCTGTCAGGCGTGCTGGGCTCAACACTGGATGAAAACATTCAGGGCGAAACTCAGAAGAAACTCGACGTACTGTCTAACCAGCTACTCAAAGACATTCTGCTGGAGTCTGGCTATGTAAAAGCCATTGCCTCAGAAGAAGAAGAAGGCACGGTAGCGGGCAGCCCGGATGCCAAATTTATTGTCGCATTCGACCCGCTGGATGGTTCATCTAATACTGATATCAATTCTCTGGTAGGAACCATCTTCTCTATCATGGAAGCCCCGGAAGATGCCGATCCGGCTGATCCGGCTATCTTTATGCAGCCGGGCCACAAGCAAATAGCCGCAGGCTACGTCCTGTATGGCCCGTGCACCACGCTGGCCCTGACCACAGGTAAAGGCACGCGTATCTTCACGCTAGATAAAACCCACGGCAGCTTCCTGCTGACCGAAGAGTTTGCCAAAGTACCGGCCGACACTCAGGAGTTTGCCATCAACGCGTCAAACCAGCGTCACTGGCAACCGGCCATGCAAAACTACATCAACGACCTGCTGGCAGGCGACACAGGCCCGCGCGGTAAAAACTTCAACATGCGCTGGATTGCTGCCATGGTAGGTGATGTACACCGCGTGCTATGTCGCGGCGGCCTGTTTACTTACCCGGCAGACACTAAAAACCCGGAAAAACCGTACAAACTGCGCCTGATGTACGAAGCCAATCCGATGGCCATGCTGGTAGAGCAAGCCGGCGGTCTGGCCCACACCGGTGAGCAACGCATTCTGGATATCGACCCGGAGCATATCCACCAGCGCGTAGCCGTGATCTTAGGCTCGAAAAACGAAGTCGAAGCGTGTATTGGGTATCATAAATAAGACCCTTATCTAGCTACATACTTTACACGCCATGGTGAGCTCGCCATGGCGTTTTTGTTTCTCCCCTTTTATTTCATCATCACCTGCTCTTGCAGCCTGGAGACTCAATGACACAAGTACACCATTATGGCAGTGCCAGAGAGCTGGACTTTTATATTGAACGTTATCGTTCCTACGTTAGAAGTGCATATTTCGCCAAAAATGCTTTTATCGCGCATAAGACACACCTGGAGTCCATGACTGGTGATAGCTGGGAGTATTCTCAAGCTAAAGACTGGGAGAGTGGATTTAACTTTGCCCTGCATGCCCAACGTCACCACAACGAAGCACGCTGGTTTTTACGTCAAGCTTACAATTACCGACTAGTGCACTTTAAGCGTCATTTATTCCCGCAACAGAGCCATGAACTGCGTATTGAGGACGTAGCAATCAATCGCCCGGGAGAAAGGCTCAGTCATGGTATTCACCCGTCTGACTGGTACGATACCATTATGCTTGCACTGGCTTACAACGAAGGTGAGGCACTAGCCTGGCTGGATAAGTTTGACAAGCAGGCAATGGACTACGATGCCAATGCCCGGTTTATACAGCCCTTACAACTAGCTGAGTTTCACATTGTTAAAGCCATTTTAAAACCGCAGTCCCGGGATCTGGTGCAAACCATCCAGGCCTATATGCAAGTTGATGTTTCAGGAGGAGCGGACAAAGATGCATTCTATGCACACAACTACTCATTGCCTAAGATCGACTGCTTGCTCAGTGTTTTCTGCCATGAGGACGAACAAACCTATCTGCAAAAAATGAATGACGCTCTAGATAAGTTTGCAGCAAGCGCAAAAAAAGCAGACCAAGATGACGACCTGTTCCCGGACTTTGCCCTGGCACTACTCGGGCCAGCTCGCCTAGCCTATCGTAATAAAGGCTATCTGATCCCGGATCACCCTTATCTGCCGCAATGGCTGATCACCGAGGATCTCCACGAAATGGCACCCCCACCTCAGCCAGATTCGCTGTAAGCGGGTACCTTGCCACACAAAACAAAAAAGCCATGGCCGCTTGCGCGTGCCATGGCTTGCTCTTAATCAAACCGTGCTAACGTGCCATTACTGACAATTGGCAATTTCTTTCCATGGGCCCAGTGAGGCCGGGTTGTTACCCTGAGTCCACCACTTCGCTTCATAGGTTTTACCGCCAAAGGTCACCTGATCACCGCCGGTGTATACCTGAGTTTCATTCCAGGGGGCAGGGCAAGAATTGCCAGGTTCAAAGGTCACCTGTACGCTGTGTGCAGCAGACAGTGCCGGGAAAGTGTAGCTTGACTGCGCTGTCACGCTCACGCCATCGACTTTCAATGTAGCAACACGATAGCCGCTGTCTGGTACAAAGGTCAGCGTAAAGTCGGTGTTGCCTTTAGCGCTGATCACACCGCTTGCATCCGGCGCTGGTGAAATGCTACCACCCGTGCCTACAACCGTTGCCGTGATATCGTAGAATACCGGTACGTCAATCACTGCATCGACAAAGTTACCCGATACATAATCGAAGTTTGCAGCGCTGAGGCTGTTCACATCAGTGTTTTTCAGTACCAGACGCTTCTGATCACCTTTTGATGCGGTCTCATCCAGCGTGATCACCGTATCAGTACCTTCCTGCGTTAGCACCAGCATAGAGAAGGTATAGTTGAACAGTGGCATGCTGATCACGGTTTTAGCCGGATCAAAACTGTTCACTGTCAGCGCCATATTCCAGCCCCAGTTTTGGCTGTTCAGAGGCACGATGAAGCCCAGGCGGTCATAACCACCAGTGACATTATCAAACATCTCAGGTGTCAGATCGGCAATTGTCAGGCCTACCAGCTCAACCGAGCTGTAAATACCACCATCTTTAGCCTGTACGCCGACGACCAAAGCGGTGTCTGTTTCGTATGCTTTCAGGTGCTTAAAGCCAATCCCAGCGGTACCACGGATCTTATCCAGCTGAGGATTGAAGCCTGTTACGGTTTGCTTACCTGACCACGCAATTTCATAGATATCCGACTGGGCGATCACCGCTTCGGTATTAACGTTCACAGCCGCAGCCGACACGCCTTCGAGCACCACACGCTGACCAGCGAACGCTAATTCAACACCTGCTGGTACATCTGACACAGACAGGTTACTCAGTGGTGCAGCAGCCTGCCAGTCACGCAAGATGATGCGATCTTCGCCAACAGTGAAGTCACGTACTGTGGTCACTGAGCCGCTTTGCTCATGCAGTTCAATGGTATCTGCACCACCGCCAGGCAGTACTAAGTCGTTACCCCAACCAGCGGAGAGCTTTTCATCGTATTTAGAGCCTTCGATAACGTCATCCGCTGGCGTGTCGAAGATGGTGTTGTAGCCACCAAACTTGTGTACATATTTGGTGATACAGGTACCCAGTTCATCACAAGTGATCTCATCCTTGGTCAGCAGGCGTGCTGTTCCCCAGGCACCACGTAAGTGTGCCGCAGCCAGCAGGCCAGACATGGTTGCTTGTACTGTGATGGCGTTACCATTGTCGTCTGTGCCAGGCCAGCTCTTCGCCAGTGCCTGTTCCCAGGTCATGTTGGCATCGGTCAGCAACTGCGTCATCACGCCATAATTGAAACGCATGGCATCACGCATAACCAATTCCTGATTATCCGGGATCAACAGGTCAGCAAACGAATTGACGCCATTCTTACCAACAAAGGTCCCTTCCCAGCGGTTTACATCTGTTGCCTGGATTTGGTTACCGCCCGAGCCGACGATCTCAACCAGGGCTTCTGTTTTACAGCCAATCCAGGTGCTGTCTTCCACAAACACATAGAAACTGTCGTATTCCTTACCATCCACTGTCACCACTTTCGGGCTATAGTAACCGGCATCAATCAGTACCGCTTCACCCAGCTGATAACCCACGAAGCCCCAGGCATTCATAGAGTTATACTGCATGGTTTTGAACATCTCAGCACTATACGGAGTTTGTGAGTTATAGATGCCGTCAATGCCCAGCTTAGTGAAGAATTGATTAATAGTGGTATCTTCCGGGATCATGCTGCCTGTTGAGCAGTCACGTACCATACGGCCTGGCGCTGACACTTTGGCATACTTGTAAACCGGGTTATTCAGGTTCTCAAGGTAAAAATCTGCCAGAGCAGGGTTAATTCCCGATTCGAAGTTTCTTAAGCTATCCAAAAAGTCCTGTACGCCTGTTCCCGCTGACGCAGAACAACTTAAGATAACGGCTACTGCACATCCTGTCATTTTCAATTTCATTAGGTGTTTCCTCATTATTTTTTTAATCGAAACAAATCCAGCAATATCAACCCGATCAGAGCAACAATTTTAATGAACATCCGCGACCCAACCCTAAGCCGCCTACCAATAAACCCGCATTAATTATCCACACCGGGTTTATATCGCTGAAGCAGTGAGCTAACCTATCTTGCTGAATCTACAAAACAGGCATTTCTATTTGCTCAACTAATATACAAGCTAGCGTTCGCAAAATAATAAGTCAATTGTTTTTACAAAATTTATTGCAATAAAGTTTCATGCGTAGGATCAGGCAATAACAGGTGAAATAAGGCAAGCCGGGCAAACCTGCCTTAACCGAGTAGAAGTGTGGGCACATCGCACCATCCCGGCAAATATTGCTGAGGCATTCAGTGTATGTCCCCCTTATCCGCACACCTGGGCAATCTTCCTTGCCAGGTGATGCGCGGATTGACCAGTTAAAACCGAACTGGCCTAAAGGAAGCGGGAACTTCCCTTATTCTGAGGCCGCACAGCATGGGATGCCGTGCGGGAGATCAGTGTTAGAAACGAACGCTGGCACCCACAAAGTAACGCGTACCAAACTCATCAACAGCGTGCACAATATTGCCTGCCGTTGGCTGTCTTAGCACCAGCGCCTCATTGAGCAGGTTAATCGCTTCAAATGACACATCAATGTTATCGGTCACATGCCATACCACAGAAGCATCAACCTGGTCGTACGCATCATTCAGACTATCCAGACTGCTACCGTTATACTGGCGTACCCAGTCATCACGGTAGTTGTAAGCCAGGCGCACACTGAACAAGTCGTTTTCGTAGTAACCCGACAAGTTGTAGGAGTTTTGCGATACTTCTTCAATGGGCATTTCCTTACCCGTCGAGTCAGTGCGACTGCTATCGGTATAGGTGTAGTTTGCTTGTATACCAAAGCCATTTTCAAACGCATGCTGGTACTGTAATTCAATACCACGCACATCGGCTGTTCCGACGTTACGCGAGCGCGTCACCAGGCACCCTTCACCACATCCAGGATAGAACTCAGCAGCAGTTGTTTGCTCAATGTAGTCACTAATGTTCTTCACAAACAAGGTCGCACCTAAAACGGAAGACGGGTTGAAGTACCATTCGACACCCATGTCGTATTGGTCTGACTTATACGGGTCCAGATCCGGGCTGCCAACATTTGCCGTTTTAAAGCTCTCTGAAATGATGTCTGCAACTTTCATGTCGTCATAATCTGGGCGTGACACCGTAGATCCCGCCGCAAACCGGAAGATCATGTCCTCGCTCAGATCGATCGCCAGGTTCAGGCTGGGAAGATAATTGGTATAGCTTTTATCTACTTCTCCCTTCACCCCATTGATTTCACCTTTGGAGAGAATGTCTGTTTCGACTACACGCAGACCTAAGTTACCGCGAAAACCTTCCCCTGAGAAATTGGCTTTGACGTACGCAGCGGCAATGTCCTCTTCAATGGAGAAAGCATCTTTAACGGTGATCGTGCCCGGTGCATTGTTACGCGCATAGTCCCACAACCCGCGAGTACCGATTGGAAAACCTGACAAGCTGCCAGCACGCCCTTCAGCACTATGCAGACCCGACACAAAGCCGCCATTAAAGTCGCCCAGTGTCAGTCGCTCACCCCCTTCACGGATAGCATCCACATTCAGATCCTGATTATTTTCCTGATATGAGAACACTTGTTCCTGGAACTTGATACCAGCCTGGATTGATGTCATCACAGGAGAATCCAGCTCAAAGGTAAAATCTGCCTGAATATAATCTATCTCATTGTCACGCTCATAATTGATATAGGTATATTCATGGAACAGTTCAAAATTATCATGACTACTCATATAGTCCGGGTTAACCGGAATAAGCTCCAGCGGGCCGCTAACATCGTAAGAAAAACCAGAATTGGCACGCTCACTGATATCACCCCACCACGTACTTGTCTGGCCAATACGGCCTTCAGCAGTTGACTGGCCAATAACAAAGTCGGCGGACCAGGCTTCAGCTTGATAATTTGCAGTAAAGTTAATGACATCCGTTTGCATATCCGGAGTACGCAATACCGTGTTGTTGAAAAGTGGTGCGCGACCCGGGCCTGAGGCTGTGACCGTTGCTGCAGTAACAATCCCTTGCTCATTCACTCTGACCGAATCTCCCTGCAAGGTACCGTAGCCCATGATGGTGAACAAAGCCGAGTTAATGTGGTCGTTTTCCAGTTCAAACAAATTGTAATCCAAGCCTAGTGTCAGCGCATCGCTCGGCGCATACTGAACACTGATCTGGCTGCTGCTGCGCTCTCTGTCCTCATCGAACAGAATAGATGCCGCACAACAAGACGTTTTTCTGAGCACGCCATTACTGTCTTCCAGCTCCGTTGCACCTGGTGGTCCGAATGTGGATAACGTCTCACGATATACTTTCGACTCTTCATTTGAATAGGCAACAAGAATACCAAAGTTCTCCTGCTCGTTTTTCCAACTTGCCAAACCAGAGTAGGCTGGCGACCACTCTTTGGCATTACCATGATAGGCATTTTCTACAGATGCAAACACAGTACCTGAATCCATATCAAGGGGCTTGCGAGTCTTGAGGTTAACCGTACCACCCATCGCGCCTTCGTTAATATCCGATTCAACCGACTTGTAGACATCCATACCGGAGATTTGCTCTGAGGCAAGCATTTCAAAGTTAAAGCTACGGTTCACACCACCCAAATCAAACCAACCAACACTGGCAACGTTCTGACCGTTCAGCAACACCATGCTGTGTTCAGGCGCAGTACCACGCACAGTCACACCACTTACCTCACCAAAGGTTCTGACTACGGTCACCCCTGGAATACGCTGCATTGCATCACCGATATTCTTGTCGGGGAATTTACCTATGTCTTCAGCCGAAATCGAGTCAACAACAGAGTTTGCAAAGCGCTTGGTATTTAGCGCCTCAGTCAGGCTCCGTCTGATCCCTCTGACTTCAATGGTTTCGATTGCCTGATTCGCACCATCCTGTTCCTCTGCCGCAGCACCAAACGACATACCCGACAACGCTGTTGCCACACATACTGCCACGTAACTGGATTTCAGATAGTTATTCAGATACTTGGTTTTTACCTTTGAGCCCTGATTTTTCATGCTCTTCTCCCCTTTGCCTTATCCCAAGCCGTTCATTCCCAGTGAGTCGACTGGCTTGTGTTATTATCAAACTGTCATTTTTTATTAGTAAAATTGATATACTAAGTATTTATTAAATCATTTTGACTAATTGTCAAGCACTTATTATTTCGTTTTACTGATCTTTTTAAAGTTGCTCTGCGATGGCTCGGGCACTCACGGCCCTGCTCGAGTAAGCACAAACATAAGTTGATAGATCAGCATATTGCGATATTTCGTAATCAGAACGCATGGCAACCACAATGACCCTGTCAGGCCATTTTTGTAGCGCCTGTTGGACACGTTGCTGTTGGGCTGCCACGTCAAAGCTTTCTCCTGGCAAGGGGTAATCTTCAGTGATCAGCACTAAGGGTTCAGCCAATGGTTCAGTAGGGGCCTGTAGCGCCGCCATAAACTGATCATGCTGCCAGAGTCGATATTCCCGCCCACGCTCTGCCAGTGTCTCCAGAATCACATCCCGGGCCGAATTCGGGTCGTTAGGACCTATCCCCCGGCTGTTGACAATGTTGTCGTACCCTTTGGGATCAGCAGCAAACGCCAACGTAAAGGCGCGTCCTTCGAGTGGCCATAGCTGGTCGTCATTGCGTAATACTCGAATGGCCGAATTTGCCGCCTCTCGCGCCAGTTCATTCGCACTTTCCAGTACACTGGCCGATGTTTGTGATGAAGTTGCAAAATGCTGGTACTTAAATGCCAGTACCTGTTGCAAGCGAGCATCAATAACCGATTCACTTAAGCTACCCTGCTTAACCGCAGCGATAACGCCATCAATGGTTTGTGCCTGAATCGCTTTGTAAGGGGTGGTGCTGTTTTCGTAGTGCTCTTCACTGAGCATTACCAGGTTGGCGCCTGCTTGCAATGCCAGGATAGCCGCTTCTTCTGGCGCATAGTTTTTGCGCATGGACCACATATTCATACTGTCGGTGATAATAATGCCGTTAAACCCCAACTGCTGGCGCAAAACCCCCTGCAAAATAGTGGACGATAAGGTCGCCGGATAGTCGGCATCTATTTGAGGGTAGCTGATATGACTGGTCATGATCAGCGGAACACCAGACTCAATCGCCGCCTTAAAAGGCAACAGATCTTCACACATCAATTGCTGCAAAGACTTGTCTACTACAGGCAGTGTCTGGTGCGAGTCATTGTGGGTGTCTCCGTGACCCGGAAAATGTTTGGCACAACTCAGACTGCCGCTGCGCTGCACACCACGAACCGCAGCAGCAACATGACGAGCAACGTGATGGGTCTGCTCGCCAAAGGCGCGCAGTCCAATGATCGGGTTATCCGGATTAGCATTCACATCAGCGCAGGGTGATAGCAGAGTATTGTAGCCAACTTGCTGCATCTGCTCGGCAAACACCTGATACATATCTGCAGTCAGTGCCGTATTGTCCGCCTTACCCAGGCCCAGGTTACCCGGGCCCAGATCGGTATACTGAGTCAGGATCCCCCAGGAACCTTCCTGATCAACAGCCAGCAATAAAGGGGCATCACAGGCTCTCAACGCTGCTTCATGCTGTAACTCATGAGCTAATTGCGCCGCGCTAGTCGGGTTAGCAGCATTATCATCCGTAATGTAAAAGCCGCCGATATGCCGCTCCTTGACCAGCGTCTTTGCGTAGTCACGGTCTTCTCCGGCAAATGCCAGAACAAACAGCTGTCCGACTTTTTCTTCGATAGAAAGTGTGTCGATAAGCTGTGCTACTTTCTTTTCAATATCCATACTGCCCTCGATTTTTGGCAAAACAAAGCCCTCAGCGCCACGGCGCCGATTTATTATTCGTTCAGATAAGGAAGCGCCTGTCTGGCACCTCTCGGGTGAAACTGATCCGTTTACATGCCAGTCCAGAGCAGGAGGCGGAGCAATACGCACCCACCTTTAGCTCGTTGGCCAGGCATGAAACCGGACAGATAGTCTGTTAGGCTGCGGACTTAGCGCCCGTGATCAGTCCGACCAGATCTTCTTTGGTCACATCGCTGACCGACACATCTGCCACCGATTGCCCCTGATACAACACCACCGCACGATCACAGGTTTCAACCACATGCTGCATGTTGTGACTGATCAGCAGCACAGCAACCCCCTGAGAGCTGATCACATTGATCAGTTCATTGACCTGCGCACTCTGCTCAACACCCAGTGCTGCCGTCGGCTCATCCATGATCACAATGTCGGCTCCCCAATTCACCGCGCGAGCAATGGCAACAGCCTGACGCTGACCACCAGAAAGGCGATGGATCTGTTCCTGATAACTCGGAATGCGGCTGTTCAGCCGATTCAGGGCTTTCTTCGCACGCTTCTTCATGGCTTTTTTATCCAGCCAGCCAAGTCGGCGTAAGATTGGATTCTTATGGCGGATCTCTCGGTTAAGAAACAGGTTTTCTGTGATATCGAACTCCGGCACCATGGCCAGGTCCTGAAACACCGTTTCTATTCCCGCTTCACGTGATGCCAGAGGAGAGTCGATATGCACCGGCTGACCATTAACCAGAATGGCCCCTTCATCGGGCGGGTGGATCCCGGAAATGCAGCGCACCAGAGTTGATTTACCAGCACCATTGTCGCCGAGCAATCCCACAACTTCGCCTTTGTTGATGGTAAAGCTCACGCCTTTAAGCGCATGTACACCACCAAAACGCTTATGTACGTCCCTCACTTCGAGGGCGATTTGATCCAATGCACTTCTAACCATTTTTCAACTCCTTGACACCAATTGCCACAGCCACAATCAAGATGGCACCGCGCGCTATCATTTGTTCGTTTGTGGAAAAACCAGACAAGATCAAACCGTTGTTGATCATGCCCATTAACCAGGACCCCAGAATGGCGCCGATAATACACGCGCGGCCACCAAACAAGCTGGTGCCACCAATCGCAACGGCTGCAATAACGGTCAGCAAATCTGCCTCACCCAGGGTATAACGCGCGCCGTGCAAACGACCGGCATACAAGAGTCCGGCCAGCGCAGCCGCCATAGAAGAAATAACCAGGGCATAAATGCGCACCTGAGTCACTTTAATCCCCATCGCCAGAGCCGCTTTAGGGCTACCGCCCACTGCAAGTAAGTGCTTACCAAATGCAAGCTTAGTCAGGACCACATAGCCCAGTGCCGCTATCACCAGGGTCCAGATAAATAAGGAAGGAATGCCAAACAGTTCACCCGCACCAAAAAAGGCGGTAAAAGTTTGATCTATGATTGGCACAGACTCCAGGTTCGTGAGCTGGCGCGACAAACCGGTGATCACGCCCATAGTGCCCAGGGTGATCAACAAAGATGACACCTGCAAACGCTCAATCAGCAAACCGTTGATCAGGCCGACGATCAAACCGACACTGAGTGCCCCCAGCACGGCCAGAGGAATGCCCACATGCTGTAACAACAAGGCACCAACCAGGGCAGATAGCGCCACCACAGAGCCTATTGATAAGTCAATATGACCTACTGCCAGCGCAAAGGTCAGCCCCACGGCCATCACCGTAATAGGCGCAGTTTGACGCACGATGTTCATAAAGTTGGTCAGGCTAAAAAAGCCTGTATCATGCAGTGCGACTGCAAAAATCAGCATCACCGCAAGGAATATATAGTAGATAAAAAACTCTCGTTTCACAGCCAGCAACTTGAGTTGCTGCATAGGTAGTTGATTAACGCTCATGGTATTCCTTATTGTTTTAACGCTAAATTCAGGAGTCTTGGCAGTGGCGACTGAAATGCGCGCTGCCAGATCTCAGCAATGTTGTCTCGCTTAACGGTGTCAAACGGCACTAAGGTAAAGTGTGGCGCCGGTAAACCCAATGTAGAGGCAGCGCCAAGTCGGGCCATGGTCTGCCCGATGTCGAATGGCCTGTCTGCAATGGTGCCATACACATTGCCATCCATCGCCATATCCAGCAGGTTATTCACTCCCAGATCATGGGTGATCACTTTAATGTCGCGTCGACCTAAAGAACGCAGTGCTTCTACCACCCCTTCCGCGGCGGCATCCCAGGACACATAAATGGCCTCCAGTTCAGGATGCTGCAGTACCATCGCCGCGGCGACATTGCTGGTCTCATGCTCTTTAATGAATCCTCTTTCGATAACCACATTCAATCCGGGGTAAGCTGTTAGTCCCTTGCGGTAGGCATTATCACGATTATTGGTGATAAAATAGCTGGCATCGTGGTAAATCATGCCGATTTTGCCTTTATCTCCCAACGCATTGGCCGTCAGATCAGCCGCCGCTTTGCCCATACCAAACATGTCATCCGTCACGATACCGACGAAGTCTTTGCCTTGCTCAAAACCCGGGATGGGGTTGCTCAGTAATACCAATTTAGCGCCACGCTCAATGGCTTTGGCATAACTTTGCTTGGTACTAACTCCATCAACACTGAGCGAAAGAATAATATCGGGTTTCAGCGCGGCAATGTTCTCCAGATCGGCCACTTGCTTCGCAGGATCAAACTGGGCGTCAGTCGCAGCCACCACTCTAATGCCTAGTTTTTCAAATTCGGCACGTGCGCCGCGCGATACTGCAGCCACCCACGGACTGGCTCCATGCCAAACAAGCGCAGCAGTCAAATCTTTTGATTTAATTTGCTCACTCTGCTGCTCTGTCAGGTGGATATCACTGGATTTTGCCGCTTTGCTCCAGTCTATACTTTGTGCTGCCCAGCTCATCGACGTTGCACAGAGCGCAGCAGCGGCAAACATCCCGCTAAACCACGTCCGACGGCGGTGGCCATTCATCTGAGTTCCTGTAGACATAGGTAGATCCTGCTGTTGATTATTAAAATTCGCGCTTGCGAACGCCCTAACTGCCATTTTTATACTGGCATTTAGGATCTGTTTTGTTGTATTTATAGTCATATTCAGCCAACAAACCGTTTATGTCAATTAGTTTGACTAATTATTTTTTATTCGGTTTAGCCTCATGATCGAGTAAGATAATCGGCTTAGTTCAGGGAGAATGTGTTGTGTAAGCAGGTACATACGGCACATTGACTGGGGTGATATCATGATAAAACCCCCAAATTAGATTCAAATAGTAAGGCGAACACATTGAAAGGCTCCAACGCAAAACAGAATAAATCGATAAATTTGCGTCTTGTACTCTCTCAGATTGTCACTCAGGGGCCAATCTCCCGTGTTGAGATTGCCCGCAATACCCAGTTGACCAAACAAACCATAACGAACATGGTGGAAGAACTGCTGAGCGTTCAACTTGTTGAAGAAACCGGTATAAAAAAATCAGAAGGTGCGGGTAAACCTTCAAAAATGCTGATTCTGAATAAAAAGGCGGCATATACGCTGGCAATACGCATCGTTGATCGCGAGCTGGAAGTTGGCCTGTTTTATCTCAACGGTGAACTACTCAACCGACTACACACCCACCTTGATACAGGCGATACCCTGCTCGATAAGGCCAAATATCTGATTGACACCTTATTGACCGTCGCCAACCTGAGCGTTTCTCAGGTGCTTGGCTGCGGCCTATCGGTACAACTGAGCCATCTTAAAGGCGTCGAAATTTTTGCCCACAATCGGGAACTTCAGCAGCAACTGGCCGATACGCTGGGCGTACCCGTGGCACTGGAAACAACGGCATCTGCCTGCGCCAGTTTTCAGATGTTGTTTGGCGAAGCCCGGCTGCTGGACAGCTTTGTCTATGTACATCTGGGTAACCAGGTGGAGTCGGCGGTGGTATACGATCGACGGATCCTGCTCGGTCAGAATGGTCTGACCGGCGCACTGGGTGAGCTGTTTGTGACCCCTGAAACAGATGATGACACCGCTGAACTGGGTCGGCTGAACGACTTTGCCTCGTTAAGTGCCCTAAAAAACAGCCTCGGACGCCCAGGTTGCAGCACCGAAGAGCTGCATCACCAGCTACAGGAACACCCGGTGATAGAGCGCTGGCTCGAACAGGCTGCGGAGCCGATGCGGATAGCAATCCACAGTATTGAGTCCCTGCTGAATACCCAAACCATCATTTTGGGCGGTGACATCAATGACTGGCTGCTTGATAAGCTCACATCTGAATTACGCCCGTTTATTCCGTCCATTGCGCAGTTTGGCGAACGCCAGGTGGTGCGACTGGTCAAAACCCCGGACGTCGCCAACATTGCCCTCAAGGGCATTGCTACCTTGCCGTTGCACAGTGCACTCAGCGCTAAAAACATGCAGACCTTGTACTTTCCAGCTATCAACCAGCCCAGTGAGCTTCAGGAGCTGGTCTACTAGATTAGTAAAGTGTTATGTGGGGCAAGTGGCAACAGGCAGACTTGCGTCTTGCCCCCATTCACTCCAGGACCCGTCATAAACAGATAAAGGGTAAAACCCACACTCATCCGCAATCATGGCCAAAATGCAGGCCGTGACCCCGGAGCCACAGCTAAACTGTAAGGCCTGGTTAATAACCCCGGCTTCCGTTAATAAAGCCCGTAACTGCGCTTTCGGTTTAATTAACCCACTGTCATCCAGCACGCTCGCATAATGGACATTCGCACTGCCCGGAATATGGCCACTGCGCATCCCCACGCGAGGTTCTCGTTCCTGGCCACTAAACCGCGCCGGGCTGCGTGCATCCAGTAATAATACTTCAGGGTTGTCTATCGCTTCTAACACGTCATGCTTATCAATGAAGTAACCTCTTTGAGGATCGGCGACGAAATCTCCGGGTTCACTGCTATGTGCATAATCAGTCGCAACAGGTAAGCCCAGTTCAAGCCACTTGACTAAGCCCCCGTCCAGCACATAAACCTGCTCAAACCCCATAGCCTTAAACATCCACCAGGCCCGGGCAGCACTGAACAAAGCAAAATTGTCGTAAACAACCACAGTATCCTGCTGGTTAATTCCCAATGCCCTGACGCCACGCTGAAATTGCGCTGCGCTGCACATTGTATTGGGGCATGCGCCAGTGACATCACTAAAGGCGTGGCTGATATCAAAACGTTTTGCCCCCGCAATGATCCCCGATGGCACATAATTTCCTTTTGTT
The DNA here is from genome assembly GCF_022347845.1 of Pseudoalteromonas sp. McH1-42. Lineage (NCBI taxonomy): Bacteria > Pseudomonadati > Pseudomonadota > Gammaproteobacteria > Alteromonadales > Pseudoalteromonadaceae > Pseudoalteromonas > Pseudoalteromonas sp. McH1-42. The sequence continues at coordinate 120,382 of NZ_JAKRFU010000010.1, forward strand.
CCTGGTTTGAGCATGCCGCAATCAAGCACAGTGACGCGACTGAGGTTTTTCAGTAACCAGTGACAACTTTTAGTGTTTTTCATTTTTTAACTTTTGTATAAATTTGTAGGACAAGGATGATTTTGTTCATTCGCTTTGGGTATACTAGTTTGGATCAGTGCCCATAACAAGAAAACCCATGTCCAAGAAAGCCATCGAGCCTAATAACATCAATGGTCCCATTTTAGTGATACTTCCTCGCTTTATTGGCGACGCTATCAACTCATTACCTGCGATCGAGCTGCTCAATAACTTGTATCCAGGAAAAAAGGTGTGCTTACTTATTCGCCCCTACATGCGTGACGTGTTGGAAAGGGCTGAAGGATATGACTTTGAGTTGATAGAAGATGCTCGCTATCATCCAAATGAGCGTATCGGTTTATATCGCTTCGCCAAAACACTGAAAGCCTCTCAATTCTCCATGGCGGTACTGTTACGTGGTTCATTCATAGAAGCAGTATTGGCAAAACTGGCAGGGATCCGTTATGTGGTTGGCTATGCTCAGAATGGCCGCAAACCTTTACTTTCTCACCCGCTTAAACTCAACGAATGTCATCATTATATCTTTCGCTATTGTCGTCTGGTAAATGACGCACATGGGAAACCACTGCAGAGTTTCTCTTTACCGCGACTTAAAGCAAACAAAGCTCAACTGACACACCCGGAGCCTCATGCAACCGCAGTTTATATTGGCGGCAAGAACAAGGCGACGCGTCACTACCCGGTGCATCTTGCAGCAAACGCGTTGACGAAAATTGTCGCTCAAACTCAGACACATTTGTATTTACTGGGCGATAGCAGCGAATACCATGACGCTGAAGAGTTGAGGCAACAGCTTGCTAGAAAAAATATTGAAGCAACTAATCTCGCCGGTACAACCTCATTAGGCGAGCTAGTCGATACAATCTCAGCCATGGATGCAATGATTACTATAGATTCAGGACCAATGCATATTGCATCCGCATGCAATATACCGACGCTGGCATTAGTTGGTCTGGGCACTTCTCCTTTTTCACTGGTCGCCCCTCTAACGACCCATTGTCAAGTTATTACCAGTCACTCAACAAGCCTTAATGAAGCTGAGATTATTTGCGCAATAGAGCCAGAATACCTTGCCGAACGATACCTGGATCTGTTCAAATAAGCAGGTGACACTTTAATGACATCGTCCTGAGTAATTTCGTAGTAAACACAATGATGCAACCTCCTATTTTTATTATCAATATGGATGGCTGTGAAGACAGATGGCAAACAACCTATACTCGCTTACAAGAAGTAGGGCTGGATGCTAGCCGTTTTTCTGCCACCAACGGCAAGCAGCTGCCTGAATCAGAAGTAGCAACCTGGTATGACCAAGAAGCTAATTTGCAACGCTATCACAGACACCTGACACCAGGTGAAATTGGCTGCTACATTAGCCACTATCGTATCTATGAAAAAGTAGTCAACGAAAACCTGCCTTATGCGCTCGTACTTGAAGATGATCTTCATATTGAAGACAGCCTGGCATCATTATTGGCTCTCATACCAGACCTGAAAGGCTGGGATATGATCAAATTATCCGATAATCGCGCCAACCCTTTTATTGATACGCGAGCGCTCAATGAACAATTTACCCTAGGTAACTACAAGAAAGTACCAAACGGCACTCAAGGCTATCTTATCAGCCTGGCTGGCGCTAAGAAATTACTCAACCGCAAGCCTTTTTATCGACCTGTGGATGTCGACCTGCAATTTCACGGTGAAATCGGACTACGCGTAGTCGGTATCAAACCGTATCCCGTCTCAGAAGATATTAGCTTCGAAAGTGAGATTGCCATCCTGAACAAAGGGCAACATTCCGGCAGAAGCACCTTTACTCGGAACGCAAAGCACCGGATCAGATTATTTTTGCAAAGACAATTTCGCTCAGCGACATTGAAGGATATTCTCTGATATCCGCTGAGTAACGACCTGCTTTAGCATCTAGTCACGCCTCTCCCATTAGGCTAGTCCCCTCATTAGGATACTGGCGCTAAGTTTATAAACTTTGCAAACTTAGTTACAGCATCCTACTTTGGCTACCCACTGAACATGTGTCGCAAATCCAACTGCGATACGGATATAAATACGACTATGAACTGGCGGAGTGTGATAACTTATTTGCACTTCGTTATCTGAACTATTTTAGCCCTATGTCATTCTAACGAACGCTAAACTGGGATGTTCAGTTACGACATTGCCAAAATGAGCATTTTCATATCTAATGACAACCTTGTGCAAAGCACAGGTACAATGCAGCAGCATTCACATCAATATCAGGGGAAAACACTTGAAAAAAGCAATATTTACATTGGCCATAGGTAATAACCCTATGTATCGTGCTGCACTTAAAAGCTTCGAAATATATGCTAAAAAGGTAGGTGCTGATCTCATCATTTCAGACTCATTGCGCTACCCCATCAAAATAGATAACCCACGATATAACGCCAGCCCGGCCTGGACTGAGAAGTTAAGAATTGGCGCGCTCCTTGAGGAATATGACAGAGTGCTATACGTTGATGCCGACGTGTTGATCACGCCTCATGCAAGGGATGTGTTTGAACTTTACCCTGATACGAGTAAAGCGTACTGGTTTAACGAAGGGGTAAAACAAGAGCGAGCGCCTGATATTGAGATGATCCAGCAGGAACTCGGCAAGGTTAACTGGCCACAGCAAGACAATCGCCCAGTCTACTACAATGCCGGAATCATTCTTACTTCAAAACAGTGCGAACTTTTCAAAAAAACTGAATTGAATGACTTACAAAAAATCTGTAACAAGATCACTCACTATGACCAAAGCTATTTTAACTACACTTTGCATAGACATAACATTGCTCATGAAACACTCGACAGGTCATTTAATCGTATGGATATGTTCGGTCATGATGACTACCTTGAAGCTGATTTTATTCACTACGCAGGTAAAGGCTACGCAAAAAATAACCGCCGTCGGGATGTACAGTTTATCCGGGACTTCGCTCAGTTCTACAAGGGGATCGTAGATGACGCAGAAATAGCGACACTAAAGGCACACGCCTGGACTCTTTACCTGGAAAAGATCCACAAGAAGTACCCACTTCCAAACTTCATTTTAACTCAACTGTGTCAATGGTATGTACCCAGATAATTGGAAACAAGGCATTTTTATTGCCACTCCCGGTCATAGTGATTAAGCAATTTGGCTCTGATACTTGCGCGTTTTATTTAGTGACGAAAGCATGACTTAGACAGAGCGGACTATGTGGGGTCACTGAGAAAAGTAACTTCACAGTAAAAACAGTGCTGTTGGCGAAAAAGTATAGAGTATCATGCTATAGAGCCACGGTGCCGGCATGTTCACTCTGTTTATGATGTGAGTATATTGATAAAAGGGCAGTAGCGGATCACTAAGTCACAGAGAATACAACAACGCCAGAAAAAATAATGAATATAGGTAGGGCAAGAATGAGTACGGGCAATACGCCCATACTCATTACTTTAAACTCTTGTCGTTACTTACAAGAGCCCGATGTTACTCGAATAGAGGAAGCTTCATCGTTAAAGTTGTATGCGCGCAATGTCGGCGCGTTTTTACCAACCTTTTTACTCGCACCTCTGAAGTGATGATCTCTGTACAGTGTAACACATGAGTTAATGCCAACTTTTATAGAAGAAACCACATCATTTGCATGCCACTCTTTGTGCCAGTATGTAGCATCGTGTCCCTTGTCCAAATCACGAATGAAAGAATTTGGTGGTAATGAGAAATGTCCGCCACGTGTATTGTAATCACCATGGTTGTAGAAGTGAGTCATGATAGCACTTTCACAACGGTGGCTCTTAAATACCTGAATTGACGTGGTTTCATCGTTAAAACGGTAGTCAACCAAGTCTGCATACTCTCCGCCAGAAAAGTATTTCGCAGTTGAGCTGTAACCTGCATTCTTATACAGAACAACACAAGTACCGTGATCTACTTTTAAAGATGAGACACTGTCATTCGCGAAGATACGACGCTTATTCAGCTCATCAATCATTTCCCCATCGCCAATGTAACTTGACTTACCTTTAAAGTAACCGTGCTCATAAATTGTTGCGCCTGCGGTTGCACCAAAAGACAGAGTCGCCAACAAAGCTACCAATGAATATTTCATTCCATGTTTCCTTTATTACTACAAATTGGGGGCGCAATTCTAGAGAACGTGTACCCATATTGCAACATCAATATGATTATTTTTATATTAAATAAAAAAACCAAAAAATGTATTTTTATGGATTGAAATTAAAAAAAGGTAAAAACCATCGGATTTTATATCTATATTTTTATCATTTCACTGCGCAATGGTGCCAGCTTTGAGAGGATTTGGTTTTGCGTAGTATGGGCTATTCCGGCTTCGGTCATGGCATTGATCAACAGCTCAACCACACGGTTAAAATCAGCTTCGGTGATCTTCATTCCGGTATGGATCTGGACCATAGAATCGCCCTGATACTCACAGGGCCCATCAAGGGTATCGCATAAGTGAGTGATAAAACCCTGGCGGAAATGGCTCACATTAGCTTTGGCAAAATAAGGCAGAATGGCTTTATCACGCCCTATCTGCTGAATGAACAAATCGACCAGGCGCTCCAACCCTGCTTGACCACCAATCTGCTGATATAAGCTTGGTGTGATACTGGACTGGCATCCTCCCATGGAAAGACTGGTCAGTAGTATTATCAGACTACACAGTGCGTTGCGAGCATGGTATGTGATGCGCTGATACACCCTAACTCCTTAAAAATAGCCGGTGACAGAAACATACCAACCGGTCTGATCTGGCTGACCTGCAATGCTGCCCAGATCCAGCCAAGCCGCGGTGATATTGACCTGCTTATTGATAAACCAGGCAACAAATACATCCCGCCATGCCTGCTCACCCAACCCGAGATTGTCGGGCTTTTCGCGATACTCGTAGCCCAGCGCCAGCTCCCTGCTGAGAAAAATGGCCGCACTGGCTTCGAGGTAAATGCGTTCACCGCCCTGCTGACCACCATAGCCCAGCAAACCTAGTTGATTGGCCTCGGTATGGCGCGCTGTGATATTCCAAAATGCGTTAAAGCCACCCAGTGCTCCCAGGTGCAGCTTGCTGGCAGCCAGATAGATATCGGTGCCGCTGTCGTCCTCGGCGCCCAGCAAAGCGGCAACAGCATCATCTTTGAGTGACTTGTGCTGCATACCCAAGCTCACCTGTGGCCAGGCACTGTAGACGATATCCCCATACAGACGCACTTTAACGCCGCTTACCGACTGCTCGATCTCAGTATTGAGTGCTGGTACGGCAAAAGTTTGCTCAGCATAACTCAGCTCTACGCGGTCAAACAGGTTGGCCTGAATACCGCACACATCCAGTCGGTAATCATCAACGCTGGCGCGGCTGCAAAAGCCGCCAAGACTCCATTGCTCGTCACTGGCATACCCTGCCAGCTGAGCCCAGGGCACAATGCCCCCACCTGCGCTGCCTTCTACCTGAGAAACACCGGGTGTGGCCAGTAACTTACCGGAACCTGCCATACAGGTGGCACTTATCCATAGTGCGCAGCCTGATAAAACGACTAAACAGAGACTAGCCTGCTTCATGATACTGGCCAAGCCATTGTGTCAACAGCTCCGCCTTCAGTGGTTTACTCAGATAATACCCCTGAGCATAATCACACCCCATTTCTTTGAGCAGCTCCAAAGACGCTTTATCCTCGACCCCTTCAGCAACCACAGAGAAACCAAGTTGATGACCCAGACTGATAGTGGAGCGCACAATACACTGATCCTGATGTGTTTCGGCCAGCTTCAGAATAAACACCTTATCCAGCTTGAGCTCATCAATCGGTAGCATTTTTAAGCGGCCCAGTGAGGTCTGCCCGACACCGTAATCGTCCAGTGAAATATGTACGCCAATCTCTTTGAGCACTTTAAGTGCGGCAATCCCTTTCTCTTCATTCTCGATCATATCCCGCTCTGTCAGCTCTATGGTGATCAATGAAGGCGATATCTGATAGCGATCCAGCATGGCTTCCAGATGGGGTACAAAGTCGGGATCCGCAATATCCTGTGCCGACACATTGATGGCCGCTTTCATGGTGATCCCTTGCTCAACCCAGTTGGCAACCTGCGCTACCACCGTTTTAAGCACCCACTGAGTCAGCTCGACGATCAGCCCAGACTGCTCTGCCAGGTCAATGAAAAACTCAGGCGAGACCCACTCGCCATTACGCCGCTGCCAGCGGATCAATGATTCCACCTTATCTACCTGCTGACTGTGCATGTTGAGCTTAGGCTGATAAGTCATAAACAGCTGGCCGTCGTCACTTTGCAGCGCCGCTTTGAGCTCATCAATGATCAATAAGCGCTCCAGGTAGGCTTCGTCTTCGCCGGTTTGATAAAAATACACTGAATTACTGCCCTGCTGCGCCGCATTGTCTGCTGCAATCAAAGCACGGCGTACCAGATCTTCCGGATCGTCTGCCTGCTCAGGGTAATGGACTACCCCCACACTAAAGCGCAGATTGATCTCCAGTTTCTGTACCTGGTAGGGCTGGTTCAGCGCACTCAGAAATCCCGCGACACAGCCTTCCATTGAACTGTCTTCTTTGGCCGCCAGCACAGTTAAAAACTCATCCCCACCGAGCCGGGCATTCAGCCCTTCAAAACTGGCACCGATTTGTTCAATCCGCTGTGCAACGGCCTGAATACAGCTATCGCCCACACGTGGACCCAGCTTATCGTTAATGTGCCTGAGACCTTTAATGTCCACAACCAGCAGATAATAGACACGGCCATCTTGCAACAAGCGGGTAAGCTTCTCCATGGCGGCCGCCCGATTGTAAAAGCGTGTCAGACCATCGTGGCTGGCCTGATAACGAATTTGCTTTTCCCGCGCCTGAATGTCATCGCCCATTTCATGGAAGGCATCAACCAGCTGGCAGATCTCTTTAGTCGGTCTCGATTCATGTACGGTGGCTTCGTAGTCACCCAAAGCAAATCGACGTGCCATCACCGTTAGCTGCTGTAACGGGGTGGCCAGGTTCCGCGCTAAAAAGCCACTGGCCACAAAGCCAAACAGCATGGTCACACAGGACGATAAAATAATGGTCAACACCAGCTGATCGAATTCCTGATAGTCTTTGGTCATATCAGCGCTTAATACCAAACTAACCGGAGAAGAGTTCAACGCGGGCAAAGCAACCTCCGCATTAATATAAACCGGAAACTCGCTCAGCCAGCGGGTGATTTTTTGCTCATGCAGATAGGCGAACAGATCCTGGGATTCGGGCAAACGCAACGAGCTGGCTTTGATCTGCTCACCATGGCCAATAAAGCTCATTTCCATTCCTGTCAGTTCACGCAGCTGACCCGCCACTTCCGTATCAACGGCAAAGCCAACAATCGCAAAAGCAATGGTACGTGGTGCCTTCACGGGCAAAATAATGGCCTGATACAATTGTTTATCCAGGCTGACAAAAGCAGACTGTTCGGTATGATTTAACAACTCTCTGAGCAACGGGCGCAGATCTTCAGCCAGCTCAATTTCGGCCTGATTGGCAGAGATCAGTTGACCGCGCACGTCCAGCAGCAACATCAGATCAGCATCGATACGCTGACTGTGATTAAACAGCACGCTTTCAATGGTCGGTGCATCGCGCGTTGCAACCGCCTGTTTAAAGCCAAAATCTTGCGTCAGTACCGTAGCGGCGGTCACCAGCAAACGCTCTTTGGCACTGAGATATTGCTGATAGACATTTTGCGCCGTCTGAATATCCTGCTGCACCTTGCGCTCATTGAACTGGCTGGTAGACCACCAGAAACTGGCTAAGCTGGCAACCGCTGTCAGCAGTACCAAACCGACGCACAAGGCGATAATACGATTTTTAAAACTAGTGCCCATGATGATCCTTAAACATCTCCGAGAATGTGTTTCTGGGTGCCGGTGCCTGTGTTTCTACAATAGCAGACCCGGATTGTTGTAATTCTGTCACCGTCACTATCCTGCGAGTGTCGATATCCTGTGTTTGTTGTGCATGCCAGATAGCCACTTGCTGCGCATAAGCAGGTAACTGCACTGTGCCCGATTGATCGCTGGTAAGCACGTCTTTTGATTGAGAAACATAGATATAGCCCACCATTGAATCATGAATATTACATCCTAGAACAACGACCCCCGGTTGTTCAAATCGTATCGGTTGAATAGGTGTACCCGCATATAATTTAAGCTCAAAACGCTTGGTCTCAGAAAAAGAATAGACATGATGACGAATATCATCACTGTTGGGAAAGCTCACCGCCTGGCCCTGCATTATAGTCAACAGTCTGGGCTGAAATTGTTTATTGACCTGATCCATCACGGCGACTTGCTGCACCTTGCCCGCACGTAAGGGGGCAACCACTTCAACCACCACATCAGGTAAAGGCGCACCGTGCTGATCACGCAATTGAAGGGTGTATCCGTTACCTGCACCATTGCCGAGTGCATTCTCAGCCCCATAAACAGGGCCACCTAAGGTGGCAAGTACCCAAACGTACACTGGCCAGGCAAACATACGCAGGCCAACTATCTTTCGTGCACGCCCCAGCGCTCGCCTGATCACGATCAGGTGCCCTTGTGCGATCCTTACCGGGTTATGCCCGCTGACGTTCATGGAAATTTGCCTGAGCCACTTGCTTACCTTAAGTAAAAGTGACGCTGAAAAGAAAAGCAAGGACGAATACACATTCACGCCAGCATCCAGCGTAAAAACAGCCATAAAAAAAGCGGCTTATCGCCGCTTTCTTTATGTTTTTCAGACTACTCAGGCGTCAATCAGGCCATACTCTTTATCCAGTACGGCAATTACCTCATCACGTGGGTTCTGAGGAATACTGAGCTGTTGGCCCACAATTTTACTGGCGATGCCCACGTACGTATCTGACACCGACATCATCACCTGCTCAGGCAACTTATAACTGGCAGCCAGCTGTTCTCGCTCGCTCATGCGGTCTTTGTTCAGCAATACATCGCTATCCGGTACATTGTTGATCAATAACTGACGGAAGCCCTCTTTAGAGTTCTCAACAATTTTACCGTCACGGTATGCCGGGCCATCCCAGATCCGTGATGAATCCGGCGTGCCTACCTCATCAATGTAGATTAGGCGTTCACTGCCATCTTTATCTTCTACGTAACCAAATTCAAATTTGGTGTCCACAAAGATTTGATCCAGCTTGGCCAGCTCTTTAGAGATCAACGCAAAGCCCTCGCTCAGCAGCTGCTCATAACGGGCCACATCGGCGTCTGACTTAAAGTTAAACGCATCCAGGTTATCCGTGATATTGCGGCGTGTGATATTCACATCATCGACTTCCGGCACATCTGGCAGGCCACGAATGATCCCTTTTGTTGACGGCGTGATCAGCACATCATCAAGCTTTTGATGCGCAGTCAGGCCTTCTGGCAAATTGATCCCACAGAACTCACGTACACCTTTGCTGTAGTCGCGCCACATGCTGCCGGTGATATATTGGCGGGCGATGGCTTCGACGCGCACGGTGCTGGCTTTGCGCACGATCCACACGTATGGGTGAGGTATATCCACAATGTGATTACCTGCCAGACCCGCTTCATCGAATAGTTTAAACCAATGGGCGGCGACACTGTTCAGTGCGATACCTTTGCCCGGTACACCATTGAGGCCATTTTCGCCCTGCCAGATGCAGTCAAAGGCCGAGATGCGATCCGAGATCACCATGATCGCCAGCTCTGTTCCGGCAGGCACATCATAGCCTTTTTCTTCGATCAAACGGGCACTGTCCTGGTCGGTTAACCAATAAACTGAACGTACTTTACCACTGTGCACAGCACCTTTGGTGCGAATGGGTAGATCGTCATTGACGTCTAGAACTTTGTAGCTACTCATTGTATCTCCATAGAGAACGGCTGCGTCTTGCTAAAGGACGCAAAATACAGAGGGGGTTAGAGCGGTGTATGATAGTCGAGCAGCCAACAAATCACAATTGCTTTACCGCACTGAACGGCGATATGCCGCAGGTGGGTTTAGCTTGCGGCACAAGTATTTTATGATGCGGGCGTGATCCGCCATTGATGTGAGACTATGTTAGAGATTAACGACCTGATTTTTCGCTGGCCCGGTGCCGCCGACGCCACCCTCAACATACCCAAACTTGAAGTCGCCGCCGGTGAGCGGGTCTTTTTACATGGCCCAAGCGGCAGTGGTAAATCAACGCTACTGGGACTGTTGAGCGGAATTAACAAGGCAGAAGCCGGCAGCATCCGCTTGCTTAACAGTGATCTGGCACAGCTCAGCGATGCCGCCAGAGACAAATTCAGAGCCGATCACATCGGCACAATTTTTCAGAACTTCAATTTACTGCCCTACCTGAGTCCGGTTGAAAATGTCATGCTCGGCTGCCATTTTTCCCGCAGCCGTACCGACCGCATTAAGGCGTCGGGTAAAACCCTGGCTCAGCAGGCCGAGCTGTTGTTACAGGAACTTGGTCTGGATGCCAGCATCATGTCACGTTCTGTGGCTCAGCTGAGTATTGGCCAGCAACAACGTGTTGCCGCAGCCCGGGCCTTTATTGGTCAGCCTGAGTTGATCATTGCTGACGAGCCCACCTCCGCACTGGATGCCGACAATCGCAATACCTTTATCGAGTTACTATTTAAAGAGGCCAGCCAATATGGCGCAACCATTTTGTTCGTCAGTCATGACAGCAGCCTGGCCCCTTTGTTTGACAAACACCTGAGTCTGGTTGAATTAAACGGAGCAAGCCAATGAGATTAATCAGTCTGGCGAGCAAAAGTATGCTCAACCGCAAGGCCAGCGTGCTGCTGACCCTGTTCACTATTGCCATCAGTGTGATGCTGCTGCTGACCATTGAAAGGGTGCGTCAGGAAGCGAAAAGCAGCTTTAGCAATACCGTATCAGGTACCGATCTTATCGTCGGTGCCCGAAGTGGCGACATCCAGCTGCTGCTCTCCAGTGTCTTTCGTATTGGTCATACCAATAATAGTGTAAGCTGGGACAGCTATCAGGATATCAAGGCGCAGCGAGGAGTGAGCTGGACTATTCCCATCAGCCTGGGCGACAGCCACAAAGGTCATGCGGTACTGGGCACCGACAGCGCTTACTTTGAACACTTTCGCTATGGTAAGAAACAAACGCTGGCTTTCACCGCAGGCCGCGCTTTTGTTAATGCACAGGAAGTGGTGCTGGGCAGTGACGTCGCCCAAAAAATGCATTATCAGCTTGGTCAGCAAATTGTGATTTCACACGGTATGGGCAATACCAGCTTCCATCATCACGATGATAATCCGATGACTATAGTTGGGATCCTGGCACCGACCGGCACACCGGTCGATAAAACCGTGCATGTGCCACTGGCGGCCATCGAGGCCATGCATAGCCAGCCTAAATCAACTCCCCGCATGCTAGGTAAGCCAAAACAGCCAGCTGGACACAAGCATGACCATCAAGATGAACATGGGCACCATGACAGCCATGACCACGGCCATGCAGATGAACATGAGCACCATGACAGCCATGACCACGACCATGACAGCCACGACCACGACCATGCAGATGAACATGAGCACCATGACAGCCATGACCACGGTCATGGACACGATAAACCCGACACCGTCGCAGTTGCGGTACCAGCCCCCGCAGATCTGCATGGCGATCTGATTGGTGAACCCAAACAGATCACGGCATTTTTAATGGGGCTGGACTCCCCGCTATACACCTTGCAGATCCGCCGTAATATCAATAATTACAAAGCAGAGCCGCTGCTGGCCATCATGCCCGGCGTTACATTACGTGAGCTGTGGCGCATGCTGGGCCTGGTAGAAAAGATCCTGCTGCTGTTTTCTGCCGTGGTGGTCTTGATCAGCCTGCTGGGCATGCTGACCACCTTGTTGGCGACGCTGAACCAGCGCCGCCGAGAATTGGCCATTTTGCGCTCTGTGGGCGCGCGACCACGACACATTTTCACTCTAATGAGCAGCGAAGCTATCTTAATTACCGCAGCAGGCTGCACATTAGGCATTGCCTTGTTTTACGCCCTGATTGCACTGGCACAAGGCACGCTGCAAAGTCAGTTCGGAGTTAGCCTGAGCATTTCACTGCTCAGTCACTATGAACTCATGTTGATCGGGGTTATTATGGCGGCCGGCACACTGATGGGCATATTGCCTGCAACCCGAGCCTATTTCTATTCGCTCAGCGATGGCATGAGCATCAAGCTATAAGAGGTTTTGAATGACACCATTACGCACTATTTTCTGGCTTTGCACAACGCTGATGCTGTTTTGCGTGCAGGCGCAGGCAGCACCGCCTAAAGAAATTTTCTGGGATGATCTGATCCCAAAAGGCCATGTCCAAATCAGCAATCAGGACGCCGCGGCCAGTCATGATGGCGATCAGCAAAACTGGGTACAGCCGGATCTCGATGCCCCGGTTGTTAAAAGCTTAGATGGTAAACAGGTGAGCTTACCCGGGTTTGTAGTCCCGCTTGAAGGAGACAGTGAAGTGATCACTGAGTTCTTACTGGTGCCTTACTTCGGAGCCTGTATTCACGTGCCACCACCGCCGCCCAACCAGATCGTGCATGTCAAAATCAAGAATGGGGTGCCCATCGACAGCCTGTATGATGCGATTACCGTGACGGGTACTATGAAGGTCGCCACCTGGAAAGGCGATCTGGCACAAACCGGTTATAAAATGGAAGCAGTTGGCGTCGCGCCGTTTGAATTATAAACGTCGGTTATCAGTCTGAAAGTGGCTCAATGATGAGCCACAAGATAGTCAGTCCAGCCTTAGCACAGACAGCTTCTGAAATGATAGGTATCGCATATAACAGCAATCGTGTTACACGAGTCACGCTCAGTATAACGCACGCCACCGGCAACCTGCGGTGTTTGTGCACCATCCAGTAAACGCGTCTGGCCACCCAACTGCTTGATCGATTTTTTGTTTAATTGTAATTTCATAGTGTATTTCCTTATTGTTGTCTTTAAAGATGTGCTGTTTAGCACCTTTCCACTTTTGCACATATTTTAGTCAAATGTAAAGTTACCTCTGAGCCAGCTGCTGACAGAGGATATACATCAATGTGGGGTCTTCCTGCATCAGTGCTTTCAGCTTATCAACCGGGATCCACACCACTTCACAGGGCGTTTCAGCCAGATAATCCAGAGCAGATGACCCCGTTAGTAAAGCCGTTATGCCAAGTGTCTCGCCCGGCCCTCTGACAACAACCTGGCTATTACCCTGCTTACCTGCAACCACTTCACGTACACTGCCCCGGTAAATCACACCCAGTTTATTCAGCGCTTTACCTTGCCTTATCAACACCTGACCCACATCATAAATACCGCGCTCCTGGCAGCTGCTGATCTGTTCGCGGGTGCTCTGTGTGACGCCGTGTAACCAGGGGATCTGCTGATCCAATTGTGCCGCCTCCGTCTGGCGAAAAATCGATACCTGTTGCAGCGCCGCCATACGTTTTTCGACATCTTCCAGCAACCGGCTGGCTTCGGGTTTGTCGAGCACCGCCAGCTTGAGCTGCTCTTTAATCACAGCCCGCTCACGGTTCAGCAGTAACCGGATTGCAGCCTGTGACTGAAGCGCCTGTACTATATCCGGAAACGTTTCCTGAAGCTCATTGATCCGCGCGATGGTCTGAGCCATATTATCCTGCACCTGCTGGCGCACCTGTGTCGCTATCTGTGCATTCGGCGACAAAGTATCAATATGACTTTCCAGCGCTTCCTGCGCCTGAATAAAGCCCCTGGCCACATCATACCCCACTACCAGACGCTCAAAATACAACCGTAATAACGTCCGCTCTAACCAGGCGATACCCCGCATTCGCTCTAGCCAGCCTGGTACTTGCCAGGTTGCCAACAAGCTATCACGCTGACCGATGCAGGGCTCACCATCCAGTGCCAGTTCAACCGCTTCAACCAGCAAATTGGTTGCCCGTTTACCCAATGTGCCTTGCTCAAACTGAGTCCAGTAGTGTTTACGTTCGGTTTCCAGTAAACGACGCAAAAAAGCCGTGTCTAAGTCCGACTGATCGATCGGCGCATCTGCATCTGTTTGTGCCATAGCCCCGAGCTTGACCTGGGTTTTCACCTGCTGCCAGTCAGCCCCACGTAAAAATGGGCTGTCCATCATAGTCGGCAGCATGGTTTGCAGGGTATTGGCCACTTGCTGATTGGCTTTGTCAACCGTAGCCTGTTTGGCTGGAGGCAGGCTGTCGAGGCGCAGAAACTTCAGCAACACGCCCATAGTGCCCCCATTGATTAAAATCGTCAGAACCACAATCCCGGCACATAGAAACAACATACGATCACTGATCTCCTTTGGGATCGTCTCGCTCGCAGCCACCGTCAAAGCCAGCGCCAGTGACACAGCTCCTCGCAACCCGCCCCAGCATAAGACACTGGCTTTTTCAAAGGTAATACCGACCCCTATGCGGCTCAACAGCGGTGTAAACACAGTGATGGATGTCGCGCGGATCAGCATGATCCCAACATATAAAATACCCAGGGTCTGCCACGCCTGTAGATCATCCAGCGGCACCCGAATGGCCACCAGGATCCCCACCAGCAGAAAAATACAGGTATTGGCAATGTGCGCCATCATTTCCCAGAAATGATGTAAAAACCCAGCTACTTCCGGGCTGATCCGGGTTCGCCCCACACTGGCCAGTACCAGCGCAAGCGTCACCACAGCCACTACACCGGAGACATGAAACGATTCTGAAATGAAAAACGCTGAATATGCCGCCGCGATGGTTAGCGTGATCTCTATCATAGGATCGTTAAATACCCGATCGATCCATATAATGCACAACCCACCCAGTACCAGACCTATCGCCAAACCGACCAGTACCACACCGGCAAACTGCCCGACAGCTTGCAGCGGTGAAGCCATCATGGCTCCCTCTCCGCCGCTGCTGGCCAGCACCCAGACATAGAACAAACTGAAAAACACGATGGCGGTACCATCATTGAGCAAGGACTCGCCCTCAATCAGGGTTTCGAGGCGTTTACGCGAACTCACTTCCTTCAGTAAAGCCACCACAGCAACCGGGTCGGTAGCACTGATCAGGGCACCGAACATCAGGCACATGGCCCAGCTCCATTGCCAGTGCTCAGGCACGCTCATATGTAATAATTCGGCCGTCAGCCAGATGGCCAGCATCAGGCCAGGCACGGCCAAAATAGCAATCTGGGTAAACATGCGGCGGAATAAGTGCACTTCCATCGCAAAAGCGCTCTCAAAGATAAGCGTAGGCAGGAATAAAAATAAAAACAGGTGCGGGTCAATGTCGGCAACCAGGGCTAAGGTATCGCCGACCATCTGAGTGTCACCACTAAAGACATCGCCGCGCTGTGCCAGACCAATACAGATCCCAATCACCAACAGCGCTACGGTATAGGGGATCTGGGTATTTTTCAGGACATGCCGGGTCAGCGCCCCTATAAACAGGGCCAGGATCAAAAAAACCAGGACCAGAATGCCAGATTCAAACTGCATACCAGCCACCTTAACCGATAGGCTCAGAATGCAGTAAGCTTAGTTCACTCAGGCTGGCCCTGTTAGTTTATGGGCAAAAAACTCAGTCCTCAGCTTTGCCTGGATAGTAAATCGTCACTGGCTGCGAGTAATTGGGCACATCATCATAGCTAAACACCGCATAGTACTTAGCAATATCCGGCGTACCAAAATTATCCAGGGTATAGTTGTCCCGACCGCCATACAGCTTTACGCCATCAAACGGAGAACGTGGCGGATGGAAGCGGTTACGTACCACGAAAAAGCCCACCAGATCCTCATCCTCTTCATTATCCCAGGTCAGTTTCACCACGCCGTTTTCGACCTGAGTTTGCAGATTATGTGGCGCAGCCACCGGATGTTTGCGTCGTGCGATATAGTCTATTTTCAGCTGCGCGGGTTGCTGATCCTGACAGTTGGTCCAGTTTACCAGCGCATCCGTTGCCTGCGACTCCGCCGTGGCGCGAATAATAAAGTAAAAAGGCGTCTGTGCCTGATGCAAGCGCTCCAGCTCCTGCAAGCTGTAGCTATCGAAAATAAAGTGATGTTCAGCACGCTCTCTGAGTTGTTCGTTGCTGACCTCATAGCCGATATACTCTATTTTCTGGCGTTGTTTAACGTGTTGATAATCCACGTCCCGCAATTCCACCAATTCTATGGTAAAGCGCACGTCCCGCGCAGACGCGATGGAATTGCACGAGCGCACAGTCAGGCAGGCATTGGTGAATACCGTGCGTTCCACAGGTAAATCCACATTTAAGTCAAACGACATCTGTCCGTACACAATATCGCCTTCGGTATCGAACCCGGATGCCAATTTGTCGGCCACTACTTTGTCTTTATAAATGGTATTACAGGCCAATGGACTCAGGACCAGTTGCTGTTCGGGCAACTGATAAACCAGCTCCAGATTGGGCCGATAATGTAAGCCGCTACCAAATGGCCCATAGCCGATATCAAACTGCATCACCTGAGAGTCTTTACCCAGCGGCAATTTTTTAGGCCCCTGCAACCGCAGTAACAGACGCTGCTGTTTTAAGAGTTTGGCCAGCAAGCTACGCTCAACGCCATTAAACTGCCATTTCAGCCAGATCCCCTGAGTCAGTTTGTCAGACTCAATGGTTTGCCCCAGCGTGTGCAAAGGCTTAGCCTCTGCAATGGTAGCGTAGTCATAGATGTCTTCAATCTGATCAGCATCAAGGATCGCCACCGACCATTCACCATATTTTTCAATTTTGGCCGCCACCCGATTCATGGGATAAATAAAAAACTGGGCGCTTAAGATCTGCGATCCTGCGTTGATACTGCTGAGATCAAACTGCACCACGCCCATGCTAACACCACGCTTCTTATCAACCCCGATAAACATAGAGTTATAACCAAAGTGTTCTTTATTTTTGACCTGATTATTTTGCGATAAGTAGCCCACCGACTCACGGGCAGGGAATAAAGTACGGGCGCTTTCGGTTCGTGCCAGACGGGTTTTCAGCCGCAGCTCCGGGCTGAATGGCGATTTTATCTTGGTCACCTTATCCACGGCACGAATGTTGTAAAAATAACTGTGTCCGCTGAGCAGCTGACTGTCCGTAAAGCTCAGCGTTTTAGTAATGGCGACTAAGGTCTCTTCGCCACATGGGTTTTTGTTATGCTGACTGCGATAGACTTCAAAATAGATGTCATCACGATCCTCATATTGCCATTCCAGCTCAACACTGTCATGGGCCACGGATTTGATGGTAAAGCCTTCCACTCGCTTGGGGGCCAGCGGCGAGTAATTGATCGCCTCACTCAGCGCATATTGTACGGCCGGAATATTCTCGGCCACACTCTCGGACATATTTTTCATATAATCCGGAATATTACGCGTGCCCACTTCCACTACGGTGGCAATGATCCCCTTGCGATAATAGTACTCGCGGCCACTGCCGTGGATCAGCTGAGCCGGCGGTTTGCCCCGGTGGATCCCATACTGGCGGCCAGTCACCTTTTTGATCTCGTGATTCATATTGGCGCACAGCACATTCAGATCGGTCCCTTCGATTTCTACTTCATGATTGAACTTATGCGCCGGAAAAAACACATTGCCCTGGGAGTGATAATCCAGTGCGATACGAATGTTCTCGTGGCTTTCTACAAAATCACGAATGGCACAGGTTTCTGGCTCAGAAAACGCGTGAGGCCCGCCATAGGTATTCGATCCTGTGTTCTGATTACGCATAAACTTCGCATCAAAATTGCGGTTTAAGTCCACCCCAAACGTCCCATCGCCATTGTTACGCCGATTCTTGCGCCAGAATGAGAAATGGTTACGGGAGTACTCAAAACCATCTGGATTCAGGCACGGCACCATATACAAAGTATTACGGGTCAAAGCATTTTGCAGCTTCGGGTTGAAACGATAGTTATCAATCACATACTGAACAAACTTTACCGCCAGCTCATTGCCAATCCACTCCCGCGCATGGATCGATCCGGTATACAGTAACGCCGGTTTATCATCGGCGTAAGTGACATCCAGCGAAATAGTCACCAGCATGATCGGTCGACCTTCCCAGGTTTCACCTATGCTCTGTAAACGGATCAAATGGGGGTGCGCGCTCATGGCGCTTTGCAGGAACTCTATGGTGTCCTGATAGGACGCGTATTGGATTTTCATAGCGGTTGCTCAGTTGCGGAAAACGAAAAGCTATAACCCGGATCAGGCCAACCTGATCCGGTACAGCAAGAAACACTAATGTGTGGTCATTCCAGACGGCATGACCTGTTGCCAGTGTGCAACGATCTTTTCTAATTTTTTGTCCTTAAGGTTTTTCACCACACAAAGTTGTTGCGGCTCAGTGTTTAACGCTTCAACGACACCATGTGCACCAAAGGTCGACATGATCTCATCGATCATCTTGTCACCAATGCCTTTCACCTGTGCCAGGATCTCCCGGATCTGAGCATCATCGAACGTCGGCGCGGGGTAACTATTCAGCTCCAGACCAGCCTGCTCATCACTGCCAGGAATGGGCTGACAGGCTTTGGCTGCGGCGGACTTAGCGTGCAACACAAAGTTGTCCTGCAAATTCCAGATCTCACTTGGCCACTCTTCAAGACGCTGATACTGGGTATCCAGGATAGGAAAATGTTGCTCATCCATACCATGAAATACCTCGCCACAGTCCTGGCTTGGAGTGTAACTGGAAAACCCGATATGACGCATCGTACGCAGCAGACGTGAATCGATTTTGCCAAGCTCTTCCCAGTTATACAGCGGGATCGTTGGCTTGCGGAAGTGACCATCCGAGAGCAGCCACATCAGATACTGGCCTATCCAATCTCGAATGTAAGGGAATGCAGCAAATGCCGTGGCACACTCCAAAATGCGTAGCTTGCCATCTTTGCCCAGCGCAATATCGCAGGCCCAGTACTCCGCATTGGCAGCTTTTGACGCTGCGGTCGCCAGCTTAAGTACCGACTTAGGGACTGCCTGATAATCCATGCTGCCACCCTGGCTGGTGTTGGTTAACCACTCTCCTTCAGGAGGACGACGCCAGAAAGCACATACGGGTTTATGACCCACCAGCATGACACGAATATCTGCTTCCATCGGTACAAAGTCTTGTACATAAGCCGGGTAGTATTTTTTCTCCGTCAGCAATGCCATCGCTTCATCGTAGTTATCCACTTTATGCACAAAGTAGCCGCCGTAATTGGACGGACCATACGAGCGCTTGATGATCTTAGGATACGTGGCCTGACTGAGATAACGCTTTGCTTTTTCAGGTACGTAAAAAATTTCGGTATGCGGTGCCGGTAACTTGTACTTACGGCAAAAGTGCGTCACGTTCTCTTTTGACTTATTGGAAAACTGACTGTCCAGCGAGGGCAAAAAGCGCACATGCGGCAAGGCACGGGCAATTTCGCGGAACGTTTCATAAGCCGTTGCGGGTATATTGCCAATCAGCACATCAATTTGCTTTTGTTTCACTTCGGCAATAAAGCGCGCTTTGTCATTGCCCCAGTGATATACCACAGTTTCGATTTTATCTGGCCAACCTTTGAAGTTGGATTTATCAAAAAAACGTAACACGTAATCCAGATAGAGAAGTCCAATCTTTGGGAGTTTGGGTTTTGCAGTCATTGCTCGGGCCACCTTGGCAAAATTAATGGGTTAGTAAAATGGGTCAGTAATATGGCCATCAGGCCACTTTGTGCGTATGCAGGGCATGCTTTTGAGTCGCAGTGCGCTCAATCAAATCCACCATGGCGTCGATCTTGGCCTGGTTAAAATTGATCCCCAGTGCTTCTTGCTCAGGTGTTGCGAAAGCCGGTATGGTATTCACTTCCAGCACCACATATTCCTCCCGCTCCCGATCGTAGATCAGATCAACGCCCGCTATCTCCAGACCTAATGTGTTCGCGGCGCGGATAGCCAGATCGACCACTTCGTCGTCTGGCTCACGGACAAACACAGAGCCACCACTGGTGATATTGGTTTTCCAGTCATCCTTGGGCGCTTTTCGGCCATAACAGCCGACAAACTTGCCATCCACCACATCGATACGGAAGTCGGTATTGTCGTAGTCAATAAACCGCTCAACATAAAAGTAACGTAAGTCGGTACGACTCAGAAATGGCAACAACATGTCCAGCGCCTGCTCACTGTCGATTTTGACAATGCCGACGCCACCCCAGCCATCTGTGGGCTTATAGATCAGCTTGCCACCAAAGTCTCTGAGTGCGTGCTTCAACCCATCCATGTCGTTTTTGTGACACAGACGATAGTCTGCGGTGCAGATCCCCTGGCTGTTGAGTAGGTGCGAGGTGCGAAATTTGTCTTCGGCAAGCGCAAACGCATCATAGTTGTTTAACGTGGGAATGGCCTGGCTCAGCGCCTGATAGAGATACACCTGAAACTGGGTTTGCTGGCCGGCGTTGTAACTCAAAAACGTATCCAGCTGTTCCATCACAACACCATTACAGGTTATCTGGCCATCTTTTGCCCGGGCATCTCGTAAATTGAGCCCGGTACTGGTTTGGATCCCACGCTCTGCCAGAGCGTGAACCAGGCGCTGCTCAATCTCGCGCCCTCCACCATTTTCGTACATCCAGATGCCAACGTGCGGCGCCGCAACAGAGCGTGTCATAAAGTGTCTCCTTGGTCCTTGAACAGGTGCATAAAATTTGGTCAGGAAGGCTATTCTACAGGGCACTGTGTGACAGATTTTTGATCGTTCCTCTGTACCTCCCGGGATCCAAAAACTGTTCATAATTCCGTCACCCAACTGTCATCGAAAATCGCCACGATGGGCCCAAAATTACCGCAGGGACCTGTTATGGATAGTCTTGACTTTAATGAGCTCGCGTCTTTAATTCGTTGTAATTCTTACAGTAAACACAAACCGGGTGTTGATGCACACGGCGAGCAGATGATTGAACTGGCCGCCCCCCTGGGCTACACACTGACTCGATATCAAAGGGAGCATATTGGCGATCATCTGTTATTGCGCGCCCCCAGAGGCGCAGGCAAACAGATCCTGTTACTGGGCCATCTGGACACTGTGTATCCGCCAGAAACGTTTGTCGAATTTAGCCAGGACGAAGAATGTGTTTATGGTCCCGGTGTCTGTGATATGAAAGGCGGCAACTGGGTTGCACTGAACGCATTGCGCCAGCTTAAACGCACATATGGCAAGCTCCATAACATTGACTGGTTGCTGGTCAGCGATGAAGAAATTGGCAGCGATGACAGCAAAGCACTGACGACAAAAATCGCCAAGCAATATGATGCCTGTCTGGTCTTTGAAGCTGCAGGTAAAAATCATGAACTGGTTGTGGCCCGCAAAGGCATTGCGACCTTTACCATCATCATTACTGGCAAAGCTGCTCATGCAGGTAACCATTATCGGGATGGCATTGATGCCAACTTCGCACTGGCAAACATGCTAATGGAAATGTCCGCCCTGACCGACCTGAAACGAGGCAGCACGGTCAATGTGGGCAAAATCCAGGGGGGCATTGGTGCCAACACCATTTCACCTTCTGCCACTATGGTCGTCGAAGCCCGCTTCACCAAAGCTTCTGAACAGCAACGCTTACTCGAAGGCATAGAGAACATTTGTCTGGCCATTGAAGTGACCGGTGTATCGGTTAAGTTAGAGGGCGGGTTGCAACGCGGTGTGATGGCACCAACGGATAAACAATCCGCTTTACTGTCTGAGATCAATGAGATCCTGGGATACGAATTGCCAGTGGAACATCGCGGTGGGGTATCCGACGCAAACACCGCAGCCGCAACAGGGACGCCAACCCTGGATGGTTTTGGGCCCTACGGCGATGGCGATCACACCATCCATGAGCGGGCACTGAAATCCAGCTTTGCACTGCGTATTGAACAAGTAACACAGATCCTGGCCAGCCTGTGCTATCAGGCCGAGCCAGAAGCTGCACTAAGCGACAACGATTAACGCTGGCACTGTGGGCAATATACCGTGCTACGTTGACCCAGGCGGATCTCCTTCAGGGTTGTTTCGCAGCTGACACAAGGTTCGCCCTTGCGTCCATAGACCAGTAACTCTTGCGCAAAGTAGCCCGGTTTACCGTCACTTTGCGCAAAATCCTTCAGGGTGGTGCCACCTTGTTTTATGGCACTGGCCAGGGTCTCCTTAATGATGGGAGTTAAGCGCTGGTAGCGTTGCAATGACACTTTACCGGCTTCCCGTTTAGGGTGGATCCCGGCCTTAAACAAAGATTCATTGGCGTAGATATTACCCACCCCGACGACGACATGGTTGTCCATAATGAATTGTTTGATTGCCACCTTTTTACCACGACTGGCTGCATACAAGTGATCGGCGGTAAACGCTTCCGTAAGCGGCTCCGGTCCCAGTTTTGCAAATACGCTGTGTTCCTCAGCAGCCCCTTGCCACAGGCAGGCGCCAAAACGCCGCGGGTCATTCAGGCGCAGTGCCAGCCCATTGGTAAAATGAAACTCAATGTGATCGTGCTTTTTTAACGGCGTATCCTGCGCCACAACGCGCAGGTTGCCCGACATGCCGAGGTGTAAGATGGCCGTGCCCAGCGGGCTTTCCAGCAGTAAATATTTTGCCCGGCGTTTCACGGCACTGATGACTTGCCCTTCTAACAGGCTTACCTGCTCAGGGACCGGCCAGCGCAACTGACGCTGGTGCACAATAACTTTACTGACACCCTGGCTCAGGATATGGGGTTCAATGCCTAAACGGCTGACTTCGACTTCTGGTAATTCTGGCATTACTTCAACTCAATTGGGGCAAATAGCTGTTGCGCCTGTGCTTTACTGATACTAAACCAACGCTGTGATTGTCTGGCAAAAAGATAATAGCTTTGTTGCTGATGATACAGCTGAAAGCTGATGGGCAGTTCACTGCCGGCCAGCCAGAACTGAGCAACACTCAATGCAGCGCTCGCTGGCAGGCCTGGATTATCAGTGACGGTCAGTTCGCTTTCCTGCCACTGGGTGATTAACGCCTCCAATACATTCGGCTGCGCCTGCCAATCTGCCTGGGGATCGGCACTCAGTCGCCAGGATGTGCCTATGCGCTCAATCTTATAACCAGGAAAACCCAATGCCAGTACGAAACTTTGCTGTTCAAAAAGCGGCATGCTCCCGCGCTCTTCCGCTGGCGGATTAATTTTCTGGTGTATGCCGTTAAGGAAAAAGATCATGATCAACATAGAGAA
The DNA here is from genome assembly GCF_022347845.1 of Pseudoalteromonas sp. McH1-42. Classification (NCBI taxonomy): domain Bacteria; kingdom Pseudomonadati; phylum Pseudomonadota; class Gammaproteobacteria; order Alteromonadales; family Pseudoalteromonadaceae; genus Pseudoalteromonas; species Pseudoalteromonas sp. McH1-42. Next base: position 143,728 of record NZ_JAKRFU010000010.1, read on the forward strand.
GATCACCACATTATTCCATGCTTTACGGCTCAAACGCATAACTACTCCACGGCTTGTTTACCCCGCAATATTGCGGGTTGATGAGGCTCTGGATCATATCCTGCGCTGTCAGTTAAGTACACTCAGATCCGAAAGAAGCCGATGTTTTTACTCAATACACCAGACATTTCCGACAGTTTTCCGGTGGCCTGTTTATTGTCATTCAAAGCGCTCATCGCATCCTGAGCTGCCAGGGTGATCTCTTCCATATTCGATGCCACGTCATTAATGGCCGATGCTTGTTGCTGTGCAACACTGGCCACTTCGCCCACCTGAGACAGTGAATTTTGTGCCTGAGTATCTATCTGTTCAAGTAGCTCAGTGGCTTCAAACGTCAGTGTACGGCCATGCTCTACCTGAGGTTGCGTCTTTTCCATCGCAGCAACCGTGGCAGCGGTCTCGCTTTGCACTTCCCGGATCATGGTTTCTATTTGATCCGTCGCTTCAAAGGTTCTGCGTGCCAGCTGCCGGACTTCATCTGCCACCACCGCAAACCCGCGCCCCGATTCACCGGCTCGTGCCGCTTCTATGGCAGCGTTCAGTGCCAGCAAGTTGGTCTGCTCAGAAATACCACTGATCACATTGGCGATGCCACCTATCTGTTTGGTCTGCTCTGCCAGCTTTTGGATCTGCGATACTGTGCCGTCAACCGTCTGGGCAATGGTATCCATTGCATCAGCTGTATTACGAATGGCCTGGCGCCCCTGATCAGCAAAAGTCACCGTTTGTGTTGAATTTTCTTCCGTTTGCTTAGCAATGTCACTCACCCGCATCATATTTTCCCGCAACGAGTCGAGCATCTGCGCCGTATTACTGGTGGCTTCTGCCTGGTGCTGCGCGGCATCATAAATCTCTCCAGATGCGCCAGTCACGGTGCTGGCCTGCACTGAAAGCTGCTCAGACACCTCTTTAATGCTGGTCACGATCCGCGTTAATTCACCAGACATTCGACAGACAGAATCCAGCATGCTATCGGGATAGTCGGTGTCAATCTGCATAGTCAGGTCGCCCCCTGCGATCCGCGTAACCGCAGCCGCCGCATCCTGAGGCTCACCGCCAAGTGAGCGCTGGAAACTACGCTCTATCGCCCAGCCCACCAGCACACTAATGGCCACGGCAATAAAGGTGAACCACAACATAAGTTGGGAAAATCCACCCGCGGCTTCACGCGCTGCAGGGGTCAGCGTTTGATTTTGCTGCTCCTGGTAATCAATAAACTCGTTGATCACATTGAGCCAGCTGATAAAGGCCGGGCGCGCTTCATCCAGTACCAGAGCATCGACGCTCTGGCCGGCTTTTTTATTGCTCAGTATGGTGCGGATAAGCGGTAATGTCCGAGCTTCTATGCGCTTTATCCTAGTCAGGATCTCACGCTCCTGAGCACTAAAGTGCCCGCCTGAATTGATCATTTGCGTCATTTTTGCGTCTGAATCCTGATAGAAGCGGGCGAGCTGATCGATTTCCCTTTCATATTCAGCTATTTCAGATGCACCTCTGGCAATCGCAACATCCCGAATAGCAATCGCCCTATCGTGCACACTGCCTCGAAAGTTAATTGCATAACGTTGCTTCACCGAATTGACGTCCGTGATCTCTGTGAGCGTCTGATCGATAAATGCCACGCGATTACTGCCAATAATGGTCATCACGACCAATAATGCCAGCGCAATACCAAACCCGACCACCAATCGGCTTTTTACCGACAATCCCATTAACCACTGCACCATATTGTGCCTCCATGATAGCAACATACTGAAAGTTCAAAGTTAGTCGCAGGAAATGAAGCTGTAAAGTGGATAAAACGAATTACTATGATAGAAAAAACAGCTGGTTGCTTTAGCCACAGACATTAAACTGCAAGATCCTGTTGAAACTATATTAGGAACTTAGTTATGAGTTTTACTTATCGCACACGGATGACATGTGTATAATTTTCGCTTCGCGCCTAACCAGCTTATCTGGCGCTATGCTCTGATATGGTTGTCGGAGCCAGAAATTGGAATACTCACAATGAAAAAAGCACTACTTTGCCTGATCACAGGCCTACTCTCTTCACCTACATTTGCCGATGCGCGATTTGTGCCAGCCAAACTGCTTACTCACAACGATTCAGGGCCCCACTCAAGTGCGCTAGAAAACACTCGACGGGAACACTGGGCTTTGGTCGATTATGTCGTAGACGAGCAAGGTCAACCCATACATGTTTTGGTCGAAGGGTCGTCGCCACGCATGGCTCACAGAGCACAGTCAGTTCTCTCTCAACGGGCCTATGAACCAGCCCGTCTCGATGGCAAGGCCATTGCCTCTTCCAAACAAATACCGATGCACTTTAATAAAGCTTTCAGGCAGTTTACCAACAACAATGTCTCCACTGTGTTTGCTAAGTACTTTGACGAGGCAAAACGCCTGGTGGTCAGTAATCAAATGACCAAAGCCAAGCCTGCGCTAGATAGCCTGTTAGAGGATCACACCAAGAACCTCACAGAACAAGCCTATACAGCCTGGTTACTGAGTGCGTACTATTACAATGTACAGGACTGGCATCAGTATGAATACCATCTTCGGGAGGCGGTACAGCTGCGCAAGTTACTGACACCAGACATGGCATTGATGTCGACACAAAGCCTGATGAACCTGGAGGTCTATAAAAAACAATATGGCAATGCGCTTCAAACTCTAGTCTGTATGGAGCAAATCAAAGGCAAGCAATTGTCTAAACAAACCGTCCGCGAATTTCAAGGACAACTGCAAACGCAGCTCGCTGACAACCCGGTCATCACAGTGAGCGCCAAACTGACTGAATTACGCACCTGGCGCCATGAGCTTAATCGCAGCACCATTTCATTCAGTGCAGAAAACGGTAGCCTGAGCACTGTCGCTTTGTACTGTCAAAATGGCTATCAGCGCTTTAACGAGCTGCCGGTGCAAAATTATCAAGTTCCTGAAGCTTACGGGAGCTGCTATCTGGCAGTGCAAGGTGAAACAGATACTCAAATCACCTATCGCGAAGAGGGTGATGCCCGCTTTGGACTTTATCTGTAAATTTGACAAAAAATGAAAAATGAGTGATCCGGATATCCAGACCGCTCGTTTTATAAGATGAAGGGTTCGCGGTACGGTGTACCAAACTATCCCCTTCGCGACGGCACTGATAAACGCGCACTTTAAGTGCGCGTTTTCTCTTTTATCAAAGCGATAAAAACTTATTTGCTCACCACATCAACCAGATTACCCCGAAGCACAGTTGAGCACTGACCCGCCTGACGCAACAAAGTAATAAACGCCTGCGTAAGCGGGGGCGGTTGCTGCGCGTTGGCCCACAATGCATAAACCGGGCGCATATGTTGCCACTCGCCCACATAGCAAAACGGTTTGTCCAGTTCAGCGACTTCTGTCATCGGCAAGACGGCCGCCCCCAGGCCGGATGCAACCATTTGCCTGGCTAATGTGATGTCTCCCACGTAAGAGAACTGGTCAAAGCGGGATAATAGATCGCGCCACAGTGCAGAATCCGGAATTTGATCCTTTTTAAATGGCATGAACAAAGTGTTCGTTTCTTTAGCCTGCTCTGGCACCACACACTTTAGTGCAATCTCGCCGATACGCGTGTGATAGCAGTTGGAATCCTGCAATGTGCCTACCCGAATAATCACATCAAAACGCTTCTGGCTCAGCAACACATTGGTATTGTCCGGTTCAATGTGCAGCACAAGGTCCGGATGGGTGCGCTGAAAAGACTCAACCACAGGATATAAAGGGCCATTGATCAAATTCTGCGGACACAATAAGTGAAATGCGCTGACTTGCGGGCTTAACAACGCGGTGCAGTCAGCTTGCAGGGCCAGCAGCGACGGGGCCATTTTTTCATAGACGGCCTGGCCATGAGATGTGGCTAACACACCGCGCGCTGAGCGATTCAACAGACTATAACCAAGCCGAGCTTCCAGCGCGGCAATCCGTTTAGAAATGGTTGGTGCGCTGAGACTTAACGCATCAGCAGCTTTCGCAAAGCTGCCCCGGCGAGCCACTTCAACAAAGAGCAGCAGATCATCGAGCATGTGGTTTTCCTTAATCTTAGCTTGCTTATTCTGACATTCCGCTTCTGCTCGCGCCCGCTATGATGGGCATGAAACGGAGGAACGCGATGCGAAAACTGATATTCACGACTTTATTTTCATTTTGCCTGTCGACACTGGTGTCAGGTTGGGTCACCTATGTCAATCTGGGTGTAGCACCCGGATTTTTGCAGCACTGGTTCAGGGCGTTTGTTCATGCCTGGCCCGTTGCTTTAGTCACGGCTTATCTGCTCAGCGGACCAATCCACTCCCTCACTCACTTTATTCTGGAGCGAAACCATGTCAAATGACACTGAACACACCCCGAACGACGAGGCAATCAATTTGGTTGCTTATATTAATCCAAAAGCCGCCTACTACCAAAACTGTAAGTCTGCGATAGAAGAGATCATGGAAATAACACGACAGGAGCCCGGGTGCCAGCGCTTTGAATTGTATGAAAACACAACGCACACTCAGCTGATCCTGATAGAACGATTTGCCCAGCAAAGCGCATTTGATTTCCATCACCGCCAGCCGTATACCCAGGCGATATATCGACTATATCAGGACGCATTAACGTGTCCTCCGGAACTGCACTTTTTGACAGAAGCCTAGGTTTAACGCACGGTAAAATGCCCGCAAATCGCGGGCATCATACTTAATTTATTGCGTTTACAGCTTAGTGCATTCGACAAGCGGCATAGGCCGGGTGTGTCCAGCAAATATCAACACTGGCCTGATTACCAGCACCCGCGATAGCTTGTGTCTGCTCTGTATTTAACCCTTTGCTCTGTAAGGTTTTCACTGCTTTTTTATTTAATTTCAGTTTCATATTCTGTCCTTAATCTTAATGTTAGTGCCTCAGAGGGCCATCCAGATTTAACACAGGCCCAAGTAAAATGGTACAAAAAAAGAACACACATACTCTACTTCGGCGGGATCTTATTGAGGCCTGAGCACCTCAATGACCTGAGCATCAACCCAGTAAACATCCCCTTCTTCATCGCCCGTATCACGATTGAAAAAGAGATACTTACCATCCGGGGTCACGCTGGCTGATGCCTCCCGGCCGGACGTATTCACTTTATCCCCCAGGTTAATCGCCTCACCCCAGCTACCGTCTTTTTGACGGAAACTGACATACAAATCACTCTCTCCATAACCGGATTCTCTCTGGCCATCCCAAATAATGTAGGAGTCATCCGGCGCTATAAACGGGTGTGCATTGTATTTACCCGTATTCACCTCGGGACCCAAAGCCTTCGCCGGCTGGCGCTTGCCGTTGACAACTTCAGAGATGCGGATCACATCACCGCTCTTGTAATCATCCAGTATATACGTGCCTTTGCTGGATGATGTCAGACGCATAATCCCCCAGTCATCCCTGTCAAACATTGGGCCCAATACCTGCAACGACCCCCAGCCACAGGCTGTGCGGGTCATATAGTATTTTCCCAAATGCATGGTTTTCCCGTCAGGCGCTAAAAACGGACGCCCCACCCGTGGACCCACCACCTGCTCGTGCCATTGATTGTTACGTTGGATGTAAGATATTAAAGTCCACCTCCCAGTGTGGTTATCCCTGCGGGTAAAATAAAACTCCTTCATGTCGGGTGAAAAGAACGCGTTGTAATCACGATGTTGTGTTGATACGGCACCCGGCGCAAAAACTTGTGGCGTAGTACCTGGCTTTTGTTGACCCAGATAAGGGCCAGTTAGCACATCAGAAACCTGCTCGGCCTGGCTGATGGTACTCGTCAGTGACGCTGAAAACAGCATCACCAGTAATCTGGTTAACTTCATAATAAAACTCCTTTGGCTAAGCCGCCCTAATGTTCTGTCACACAGACCCAGCTTACCGACTGCTCCGGAGATAACTTGAAGTTTTGCTGATGTTTCGCTGAAAAGTTAAAAAGCAATTAAATTAGATAGTTATTGATAGACTACAGCAGTATCATAGGCCAGCCACCCAGCTATCAGGTGGCTTAGCCAATCTATACCGAGTTTAGCAATGTCTACTGAAGCGATTTCGTATTCGCAGCACGCCGCGTGCTTCTTCTGCGCTGCCAGCATACAACACTGAGCAATCCAAGCAGATACGCTAACATGCCGCTGCTTCCGTCCGGTCTCGGCGTATCCGGGTTATCTGCTGAATCACCGCCTGAGTCACTACCTGAATCACCATCTGAGTCACCGCCTGAGTCACTACCTGAATCATCATCTGAGTCACTGCCTGAATCATCACTCGATGTTTCCACTTCAAAAAGCAATGTCAGTTGCTGGCTCAGCTGGCCATCACTCACCTCTATATATACCGGGTATTCTCCCGCGCTCGCAAACTGTCCGGTCAGTTTACCCCAGTCCGTCAGCTCAAAGCCCTCAGGTAGCTCGGGCGCACTGAAGAAGTAGTTGTCACCATTGCGGTCAACCACCAGCTCAATCAGTTCCATGGATATGGCTTCACCAGGCTTAACACTAAGTGCATCAGGCTGTTGACGCCACTGCGGTGCCTGGTTAGCGACATCCAATGCGATACGATACACGCCACGGCCATAGGTAAAGGCATATAGGTAGTTAACGTGCTCAATCCGTCTTAACACCATGCGGTATACCGCTACATTGGGCAGACCATGAATGAAGGGCTGCCAGCTCTCTCCTCCATCATCTGTGTGATATACACCATAATCAGTGCCCACAAATAAGGTGTCCGGATCTTCTCTTAGCTCTACCAGGGTATGCGCCGGTAAATCTGGAAACGCTCCCTCGCCTTCACCATCGAGTGCACGCCAGCTGGACCCTTCGTCCTCACTTTTCCAGATGTGCTTTTCGCCAAACGTTGACACAACCGCATACATGTTCGAACTATCGTGCATGCTGTAGTGTAATTCGCGTACGTAGGCGGTATCGGAGAAACTGATATCTTGTGGTGTGGTTGTGCTGTCCGAGCTCAGCGCATTGTTAAGACGTTTCAGCGCGCCATCCGTCTGTGCATAAACCACGGTATTACTGTCGCCTGGTTTCACCACTAGCGCCGTGATCCCCCGGCGATACTCTTCAGTAAAGCGTTCTGAAGCACGCTCGAACATCCCGTCTGACAACTCATCCAGCCGCCACAAACTTTGCCCACCCAACCAGATACGGTCGGGGTAATTTGGATCCACGGCATAGGGCGCGATAAAAAGACCACTTTCGTACTCGGCCTTTTCCAGGTAACGATTTTCACCATTTTCCCGCAGGAACAAGCTGCCATTTTGACTTGATACCAGCATTCGCGCCTCATCAATAAAAAAGGCATAACCGCCATCACCAGGCCCAACATCTTGCCAACCCGCATCTGGTGAATATAGCCAGCTACCGTTATCCTGGGCGCCACCGGCTAACCGGCTGCCATCGTGAGAAACATCTCCATGATAAAACTGGGTCACATTGTAGCCTGAATTCAACGAACGCCAGACAATCTCTGCGGGCTCTTCACTACAGGCACTCATGCCTGTCGCAAAAGGATTGCCGGTCAATGCAATACCACCATCATTGACATTATATAAGCGCGTTTCATTCACGCCGTCATACTCTGGATGGAAGTATAAGCCATGGTGATCGACATGCGGTGCATCAGCGTCACGGTAATAGAAGGACATCTGTTGCCAATTTTGGCCGCCGTCTTCTGAGCGCATCACTTCAACAGCACCCACCCAGATCACACTGGCATCGGTAGGATCTATGGTGAGTGTGTTATCAAACCACCCCTGACCATAAATGAAGCTTTGTTCCGGATCGGGACAATACAAACCGTTGGGATTTGAGAGCACATAGCGTCCAAATATGTCCGGGTGTTGTGGTCCGGTCACCAGTGCCCAGTTTTCGCCACCATCCACTGACTTGTAGAGACCTTGCAACGCATGCGGTATATCCCCCTGGGCATTAAAAGCTGCCAGCGCATACACAATAGAGGGATCTGATGGGGCAAAAGCCAGCGTTGTACGGCCCTGATTAGGCTCGGCAATCACAGGCTGCCAGCTTTGCCCGGAATCCTGACTCAGATAAACCGCGCCGCCCTCACCAAAGTTACCACAGCTGGCCAGGACCCGATCCTGCTCAGCACTTAAAGGACTCACAGCCAACTCCAGACATCCACCCAGTACATCACTTTGATCGAGCGCCAACTGCCAGTGCTCTCCTTTGTCATCAGACACCCAGATCCCCGTATTTGTGACTGCATACAGACGACCTTGCGCACCAAAGCGTAGCTTGTTCACATATTGAAAATTGACATTGTTATTGGTACTTTCGAGCTGATACCAGGTTTCACCGCCATCTTCAGACGTCATAATGCCATCACCGGCAAACCCGATGCTGTTAGTAAAACCACGCCCAACATAAACACCTTCACCACTGCCTGCAAACAAGCGTTCACTGTCATCGGGATCAAAGACCAGGGTACCAATCGCCATACTGGGCAATTCACTGGCAACAGGTTGCCAGCTTTCACCGGCGTTCACAGACTTCCATATTCCCCCGGAAATACCTGCCGTAAACAAAATGTCGGGGTTTTGCGGGTGAAATACCAAAGTACGCGTACGCCCACCCACACGCTCAGGACCCAGGCTCTCCCACTGATACTCTGATGACTCACGCGCACGATATGCCTGAACCTGTCTGAATGCTTCATCATACTTAGCCTGCATATCTAACTGATGTGCCGGATTCACCCGAATAAGGCCCTGCATCGACTTATCCGGTTCACGAATATTTTTCTCGTGTACTTTGATTTTTGGGGTTATATCGTTGATAGATGGCTTGTTACTGGCATAAAGTACGGCAACAGCAATCGCCGACAGGGCAATACCACCGAACAAGCCTACTTTTGTTTTATCACTCATATCCACTCCTTTTTATGTGTTGTTATCCTGTTATGACTACCTGACAGACAGGCCACTTGTCACCTTATCAGATACTTAACATTTCTGTATACCGATTAAGCAACGCGTTACCGCCTCTGCGCTCTGGTTCAGACACCACAGCTTTGTTGATCCAAAACAATCCCGCACAAAAAATGTAAAATAAAAGTTTAAAAAGATTCACGAAAAGTAAACAATAGAACTCTGCGGGGTGTTCTGCCTCGCAGTGAAACACACTTTGTAAAAGGATAATTTAATGAACAATCTACGAAATGCAGTATTAGGGTTAGTTGCCGTCATGTCAGGCTCAGCACTGGCAGGTGATATTGAAAATGGCATTATGAAAAATGCAGAGAATTACTACGGCGTCGCGCACCAGGTTGCCGATATTGCTAAACACGCACCTGAGTACAAAACAGCACCTCAGCAATATCCACGCTTTGATGTTCAACCAATGGCTCCTGCCACAGGCATCTCCTACTTTGAATTTGGCCTGGTTCGCTCACAGCTTGGTGGCGATCAGAGGATTCTTGCCGGAGATTTTTCTACGGGCACCAATCACGGTGGTAGCTACTTGTATGTATATGCCTGGCAAGTCGGCTACGGCAATCCAAACAACGCAACCATGAATGGTGTGTCAAAGTCTGCGGCGCTCAGAGAAGCACGATGTGGCTCAGACCTGCACCGTTGCCAGGCTGGTGAAACAGTCACAGGCTGGTTATACGGTTGGGACTTCACCGGCCAGTCTGCAGGTCAGGTGAAAGCCTCTGCCAACTCGGTTGCCTCCCCGTTTGGTTACTGGAGTGACTCTTTGTATATCAACTAATACAGAGTAGCACGGGTGCATAGTGCAGTTATGCACCCATCTGATTAGGCTACTGAGCCATTTCTGGTTTGACCCAGCCTTTGAATTATCTCAATGGACTTCAGATACAACTCGCTCGATTCTTTGCTATGCCCACCCATAGCTGATGACAGCTGATAGGTATGTTTCATATCATTCAGCAGATCGTGTTTCTTGAACGGATCTTCATTCATCGAGGTGGGTGCGCCTATGACCATCATTTCACCCGTACCAATAAATCCACCATCAAATAATTCTCTGGACAAGCTGCGCATTTCACCTGCCGACATGTTATGCACATCATACTTGGCTGCAAGTTCTTGCCACTTATTTTCCGCTTGCCGGGCTTTGTCACTGAGTGTGACCGTGTCACTTGTTGCGCCAGCTTTGTGCGGATTGTCAGATGATTCCTCGGCGGTATAAGTATTACGTGTTGCGTAGACCTGGCTGGCTGCGCTGGCGCCAGCGCTTGCGTTGATTGCATTCATAGATGATATCCTTCCTTTGGGGGAGATTAAGGCGGGTCATCTCTCTACAGCACACTAAGCAGGCCCGCTATTTACATTCTGTTAATGCAATTAGAGTGCCAGAAATATCATACATTCTACCGATCAACGTACCTCCTGATACAAACCTTTTTCACGGCTCGGTGCGGTGTTTATACTGAAAGACAGACTCCAGTGGCTGATCGAAAACCTCAGCAATTTTAAATGCCACTTCCAGTGATGGTGAGTACTTGGCTGCTTCAATCGCCATGATGGTTTGGCGGGTTACCCCAACACGCTCAGCGAGTTCCTTCTGGGTCATCTCACCGGCCATAAATCGCAACATTCTGATCTGGTTAGTAATTACACATTCAGCCATGGAGGGTTCCCATCCGATTTTGGATAAGTTGAGTGCCATAGTTGACCAATTCCGCCAGTAAAAATGCGCCTACCATAATGTGCAAAGTCAGAAACGGCAGCTCCGCACGCTGCGCAGCACCCAGGCCGTTTTGCTCAAATGCATACTGGCCAATTGCAAAACACACCCCAGCCTGGAGGATCCAAAGCGCATACTTATTGCCTACCAGCGACACCTGTTTTTCACGCTCATCCAGCGGTTTTTCGACATCCCCGTCGCTGACCAGCTCCAGCAACAACTGACTGATAATTGACAGGACGATAGAGATCCCTACCACCTTAATCAACAACTGAGATATCCAGGTGCCACTGGCCAGCTGCTCAGCACTGGCCGCCATCAGGCTGGTGGCATAGAAGTACACCACAGCTCCGGTCACCAGCAGATCTAACGTCAGCGTCAGGTCCCGAAAACTCAGAGAGTCGAGTAATGCTTTCAGCACTTTCAGTTTTTCATTGCTTGTCATGAATACCATCCTTAACTCAAGGTAAAAAATCTTTGACCCATATTGGTTAAAACTTCACCCAATGTCAAATATCTTTTACCTTTGGTTAGAAATACATGACTACATCAGGTGTTCAAAGCGTATTGACTGCGCACGTCCGGCCATTGCAACCCTTATTACCCTATTGAATTGGCTTATTGAGTGGGCCTGAGCGTTTCGATGATGTTTGCATCGACCCAGAATAAGTCGGACTGCGCTTGGCTCAGCTTTCCGTCAGCCTTAACCATTCTATTGAAAAACAGGTGCTTGCCATCAGGAGTTACCTGTGCTCCACCTTCCTCGGCGGCCGTGTTGACCTGCTCCCCCAGATTAATCGCCGCGCCCCATGACCCATCAGGCTGGCGAAAACTGATATACAGATCAGCACTGCCAAACCCGGCTTCCCGATGACCATCCCACATCACATAAGATTCATCTGGGGCGATAAAGGGGTGCGCATTCCATTTACCAGTATTGATTACTGTGCTGAGGGCCCTTGGCTCCTGCCACTCACCATTTTCCCATTTAGAGTACCTCAGTACTCCCTTACCATCCCGGGTAAACTCGTCAAACACAATTGTGCCCTTGAGCGACATTTTCAGGCCCATCATCGGAATATCATCAAAGGCCGGACCCAGCTTTTTCATCTCAGACCACCCGTCCGGGGTGCGCGTTTTATATTGCTTGCCGTAAAACACCCGTTGTCCATCCGGCGCATAATAAGGCGCTCTTCCCGTTTGCGTATTAATGACCTTCTGCCAACCACCAGCCACCCGGCTAAAAGTCACAGATGCCGTTTCACGCTGCCCATTGTTCATCCGCCAGCGAGACACATAGAGCACGTCTTTATCAGGCGCGAAATGCACCGCATCCCCCCAGTCGGGTGTAGACACTATCCCCGGAGCAAACACTTTTGGGGTTAATCCGGGTGGCTCCTGACCCAAGTAAGGGCCGCGCAAATCAGAAAAGACATGTTGTGCATAGCTGTTACTGCATAACAACAAGCTCACGGTGGGCAAAATTAACGTAAGTCGTTGAGGCTTCATTCTGTGTTCTCCTGGTAAATGGATAAATATCCCCCTTACATTACCCACGGCTGAGCCAAACACCGGACCTGACGATGACTTCTCGCTGATTTTGTCCTTCACATAATTAAAATAATATTTATCAAAACCTTATTAAACTACAGAGTGATGCTTCTACAGGAATGAGTTGAGATATGCAGATGCTGTTAGCAAAAAAATCGCGTGGGGAGTAAACAACTGAAAGCAAACACACACCGTGATGTCAGTGGTTTTTTAATCTACGCTTTATGTACAGTAGATAGGGTAACTCTGTTATGAATGCGTCTATTTTCGTTCAAATTGCGGCCTATCGGGATCCTGAATTACTGGCCACCATAAAGAGCGCTGTTGATAATGCGAGCGACCCACAGCGGCTTGTTTTCGGTGTATGCTGGCAGTATATCCCGGGGCTGGATGAATACCTGTTGTTTCCCTCTGAGCTAGATGCCGATGTCAGACTGGTTGCGGTGCCTGTTGAACAAGCGCAAGGCGTTTGCTGGGCGCGCCATGTAGCACAAAATTTATATCGTGACGAAGATTATGTGCTCTCCGTCGACAGCCATACTCGATTCGTCGCCAACTGGGACAAGCTCATGATAGAGGAGTTGACACGCTGCCCGAGTGACAACCCCGTACTCACCACCTATCCTGCCCCTTTTCGGGCGCAGGCATCTCTCACATCCACGCCCATTGCCCGGTTAAAAGTGGGACCCGTCATGGATGGCAGTGTTCGTTTCGAGCCATTTTTTGATTCTGACACAACCCAGCATACAACGCCCATTGCCAGTCACTTATGTGCCTGTGGTTTCTACTTCGCACCAGGTCAACTCAATCACGACTTACCGATCGACCCCATCATGTACTTTAACCAGGAAGAGTTTACCCATTCTCTGAAGCTCTGGACCTTAGGGTATGACTGCTTTATCCCGTCTCAGCACCTTGTATTACACCAATATGGTAATGAAAAACCCGTGTTTGCACAGAATGTGCACTGGAACGACGACGCTAAATGGGTGGCGCTGAACACCCGCGCACAGATCCGCCTGCGTGCATTAATTGAACATACATTTGACCCAGCTCATGACAGTTTTCCTATCCAGAACTTCGCGCTAGGGGAAGCCCGGACAACATCACAATACTTGTCTTTGCTGGCACTAGAATACCGGGATGGCGAACTTTACCCTCAAAACACAGAAACTAAGGCCACGCGTTAGAGGAGCACTATGTCATTACCTAAGATTTCCTGCTTTTGCTGCACCTTTGGTCGCCCGCATTTGTTAGAAGAAGCCATTGAATCGTTTCTGCGCCAGGATTATGCCGGTGAGAAAGAGCTGATTGTTCTCAATGACTTCAGCGGGCATCGCTTACTGTTCGAACACCCGCAAGTGACCGTTATCAATCTGCCGGTCCGCGTTGTTCCCCTAGGTAAAAAATTCAATTTGGCGGCAAGTTACTGCACGGGTGACATCTTAATGCCCTGGGAGGACGATGACATTTATCTGCCCTGGCGGCTCAGCGTCAGTGCTGCGCAGATCCGTGATGGCGTTTTCCATACCCGTCAGGCCTGGCTGGAAAACAGCGACCATGAGCTTGAATATTCTGAAAATCTCTATCAGTGTAACCTGGCGATTGAACGCACTGTTTGGCAGCAAATTGGCGGCTATTTAGAGCATGATGTCAGTGCAATTGATTTGGCGCTGTTTCGTGCACTGGGAGGTAATGAACACACGCAAACATTGCCGCAAGAGGATATTTTTTATGTGTATCGCTGGCAATCATCAGGCGCTTTTCATGCATCCGAGGTCGGCGGAAATTGCGCCAGTATCAGCGATCATGCCGGCTATATTGTTAATCAGCTGGCCATCTCGGGGAAACTGCCATTGGGAGACGTACAGCTTAAGCCTCACTGGCAAAGAGATTATGTTGTACTCAGTCGGTGTGCCAGTATTCCAACCCGCTCACCATCGCCGCCATATGTAACCGAGACGCAGCCAAACACGTGCCCTGTCACCCAGGGTTTTCAGATTGACGAACAGGTGTTTATTAACAGCCCACTTCACGACACCTGGTTTTTACTCGACCCCTTAGCGAGCACCATCTGGCAGGGGCTGCAATCGAATAAGTCAGTATCCGACATCGCGCTCACGTTACATCGTCAGTATGGGACCGATGTGGTCCATGCCAAAGCCGATATCCAAGCTATTACGGCAAACTTTAGCCAGGAAGGCTTATTGCGCGACTGGTGCGAACCGCTCTGGCTCGATGTGGCAGGGCAAGCCGTCGTCGTGGTCATCCAGCAGGACAAGCTGCGCAATGACTTTAAGCGTCTCTTTACCCAGCTCAGGTGTGACTGGCCCGTCAACTGGGATCACCTTCTAGAGCTGTGCGAAGAGCGGGAATTTTATAGTGTGTATCTGGATGCTCAACAGGATGCGGAGCTACTCTACGCAGATCAGGCCCTGTACCGTTTAATTGAATTGATGCAGACGCTCCAGGCCTCAACCACGCAACATGCCACTTACCTCCAAGGCCTGTTACTTAGGGTAAACAATCAGGTGATTGCTATCTGCCACTCGGATCTCAGCCACCACGCTGTCAGCCTTGAGACCCTGGATGCACAGCAAGTCGAGGTCCTAAGCTACGGCCGCTTTCAGTTAACCAGTAATGGCGATGTTCAGGCCGTTCGCGCCCCACACATAATCCCTGCGCAACAGCGCAACGCATTGCACATCCAGCGCGTTACCAGCGCCTATTTTAATGACCAGTTGCATCATATCTGTGAACCCCTGCCCTGCGACGAGCAAACGCGCTATCAGGTTGATCACTGTATTATTGCCACTGAACAACTGCCTTCAGGTCAGTGCGCTGCCGCGCAGGCGTTATCAATACTTTTAAACGAAGGGCTGATCCGAAGCCCTTATTTGAGTCAGACTCAGACAGCGCACCTGCTCAGCTGGTTAGTCTCAGCCCATCCCGTCGCCGTTACGCCCGATGCTCTGACGCTCAGCACGCTGCCACTAGGCCTGGATACAGCCCAAACCGATAGCTCTGCGCTGTCTCCTTTGCAGATCCCCCAGTTTAAGCGCTTTGATAAACAACGCACTCAGCTGACTTTACCCGGCGTTTTGCCCACAAATCAACAAAGAGCAGACAACAGACAGCGGTATGCCCAGGTTAACATCAACCCCTCTGTTGACTTAATTGAATGGGTTAGCCAAAAGCTTGAGGCCGGTGAAAGCAAGGCGCAGGTATACAGAGATCTGATTGAATCTGGCTACGCTATGGAAATGGCCGAAAAAGCCATGTATGGATTCAAACCGAAAATAAAGACCGAGCAAATAGAAGATGCCAGCCTGCGTGAAAGCACACACACCAAACCGAGTCTCTATTTTGCTTTTGCCAACATCGCCATCACGCAAAACCCAAAAAGCATCCGCATTGCAGATGTACGCGCACAAATTTTCCGTTTTGAGGGAGCTTTCTCTGAGCAGGAATGCCAGTCGTTGATTACCCGCCTGGAGGGCCACTTTCAGCCCTCGACCGTCGTTGACCAGCAGGGCGACAGCAATCAGGGTTACCGTACCTCCTGCACCGCCTGCCTGGAACAGATCAGTCACCAGGAAAATATCAAAATAAAAAATAAAATCAGTGCCCTGATGGGTATTGATAGCGCGTATCTGGAGTCTTTACAGATCCAGCGCTATGGCACCGGGCAAGAGTACAAAGTGCACTGCGATTTCTTTCACGAGTCGTCCCCCAGCTACCAAAAATGCATCGACAGTGTCGGCCAGCGTACCTGGACATGCGTTGTCTATTTAAACGATGATTTTAGCGGCGGAAACACGCACTTTACCCAGCTGGATATCACGGTCACGCCCCGCACCGGCATGGCCTTGTGCTGGAACAACTTGTCACCGCTGGGTAAGCCCAACGAATACACCTACCACTGCGGCCAGCCGGTTGAGTCGGGATTCAAGTACATCATTAGCGCCTGGTTTAGAGAAAAACCATTTAATAAATGGCAACAATAAGAAAGCACCATTACAACGAATGATGCTTTGCTAAGTTATACCGGTGGAGGTGGTGCCCCGCCAAAGGTTGTGGGCGGCGGAGGTGGTGGTATGCCAAAGGTGGTTGGCGGTGGTGGCGGCATGGCTGTAGGCGCAGGTGGTGGAGGGGGGGTCACCACAGGCTGGTCAGTCACATTAGGGTCTGTATCATCCAGATCGGTATCGTTATCAACATACCCATCTACGTAATCTACGCAGCTTTGAATACTGACATCCGCATTACCAAAACCATCATAATCACCATCCTGATAGAGTGTGTAGGGTAAAAAGTCCCCATGGTTCTGAATATGCTTATTTACCGCTTTCATTGATACCGTGATCACGTGCACATCATAGCGACTGTGATGACACACATCGATTTTTTCGCCTTTGGCGGCGACTTGCATCGATGTTGCCATCAGTACGGCCACTGCAACACGTGTTAGGTTTGAGTTCATGAGTACCTCCCGGGTAATTGGGCACTCATAGAGTATGGCCAATAATCCGCCAACTTCAATGCAAAAAGCTGAACAATCGTTTTGATAGTCGATTTACTTAGTCGCCTCTCAATAACGGTTTGCTCTGCGCCCCTGTAATGAGCAGCTATAGTTAGACATATCACTTATCCACCGAGCGATATTAATGGCTGAAACACGTGTCTTAATTACAGGAGGTGCCGGATTTATTGCCCACCACCTGGTGCTGGAGATCCTGCGTAGAACAGACTGGCACATTACAACACTGGATAGACTCGACTACAGCGGTAACCTAAACCGCCTGCAGGATGCATTAAGCGACCTCCCTCCGGCCGTAACACGCCGGGTAAAAATTGTGTTTCACGACTTAAAAGCGGCATTAAACCCACAAATTATTCAGGAAATTGGCCGGGTAGATTTTGTCTTTCATCTGGCTGCAGGATCTCATGTAGACAGAAGCATTGCCTATCCAATGAGCTTTGTGCTGGATAACGTCGTGGGCACCTGTAACATTTTGGACTTTGCCCGTAGCCAGGATAACCTCAGGCGGTTTTTTTACTTCAGTACAGACGAAGTATTTGGTCCGGCCCCCGCCGATGTGCGCTATAAAGAGAATGACCGCTATAACAGTACCAACCCTTACTCTGCAACCAAAGCAGGGGGCGAGGAACTCGCGGTTGCCTACCACAACACATATAAAGTACCTGTCGTGATCACCCATACCATGAATGTTTTTGGTCAGCGGCAACACCCGGAGAAATTTATTCCGCAAAGCATCAGAAAAATACAACAAGGAGAAACCGTCACGATCCACAGTGACAAAACCTGTACCATCCCAGGCTCTCGCTTTTATATTCATGCGCAGGATGTTGCCGATGCCCTGCTCTTTCTGGTTGATAGCAACTGGTCTGAGAAGACAGACAATGAACAAACCCTTTGCCCTAAATTCAATATCGTTGGCGCAAGGGAGCTAAATAACCTGGAGCTGGCCCAAATCATTGCACAGGTGCAAAACAAACCGCTGCGTTACGAACTCGTCGACTTTCACTCTTCGCGGCCCGGACACGATCTGAGGTACGCCTTATGCGGTGAAAAAATGAAGCAATTAGGCTGGACACCAAAAGTAGACTTACTCAGCCGCTTGGAACAAGTTGTACATTGGACCTTACTTAATCCCAGATGGTGTTAGCTTATGAAAAATGAGACAGGGTAACACTGGTAATTCAACGCCGATGTTATATTCTGCTGTGGTGCGCTTATTCACAACCTGAACAAATCACCGAGTTAGGATAATGGGTGAGCCAAACACACAATAAGAATAAACATAAGAAAATCCGCATTGACCAAACGTCGGTGGGTGAATAGTAAAAGCGCCAGGCGCATTAGGGATGTTATGACACAGCAATACTGGATAGGTGAGTTTTTTGTAGACTTATCACGTAATCAAATCACCGTCGAAGAAGAGATAAAAACCTTAGCGCCCAAGGCACTGTCTGTACTCACGGTGCTGGCAAAACATCAGGGGCAAGTGCTCAGTCAGGACGTACTACTGGATCACGTGTGGCAAGATACAGTGGTCTCGCCTAACACCCTTCAGCGTTGCATTGCGCAGTTAAGAAAAGCATTAGGTGATGATGGCAAAGAACAGCATATTATCAAGACCCATGCCAAGAAGGGCTACAGCCTGGAATGCGAAGTACGCTGGCAAGCACAACCGCAAAGTACGACATCTGAACAGCACACAGAGAGCACTCAACCCGAACCAAACCCCACACCTGCGCCCGCTCAGGTACGCTCCCGCTCTCAATTTGGTTTTGCCCTGTTTGCAGCGGCGTTTTTTATTGTTGGCCTCGCAGCATCGGTCTTATTCGAACCAAGCTCAAGCGCACAGCTTACTATCAGCGAATTCCGGCCACTGACTGCCACAGATAACCGAGAAGTGGCCGGAATATATTCTCCAGACGGTGAATATATTGTATTTCACCGTTATTCCACGGAAGTATGCCGTAATAATATCTGGGCAAAACGCATCGATACCCAGCAGGAGTTTCGTCTCACGGACAACCTGGATATCAACGGACAACATCAGTTTTCGCCCGATGGCAAAACGCTGGCCTTCGTACAAACCTCTAACTGTATTCAGCCCGTAACACAAAAGCTCTGCTATCACCTGATGACGCTGGATTTCGATAAAGCACTGCAAACACCACAAACGCCGACTCGCGTGCTGGAGTGCAAAAACTCGCAGATCAGAGAGCCGCAATGGCTGGACAGCGACCACATTGCGCTGCTGCAAAAAACCCATGAGCGCTGGAAGTTAATTCGCTATTCTCTGAAAGATAACACCAGCACCCCTCTTTATGAGGTCAGCGATGGCGATATCATCAGCTATGATTACTCGCGTAAAGACGGCCTGCTGGCGGTCGTGCGCCTCGGCGAAGGGTCACATCATTATCTTGATATGCTCAAGCCCAATGGCGAGCAGGTATCCAGCCACCGCATTCACTACCCCAATACCATTGCCCCCTTTAAGTCTATCTACCCCAACTTTTCGCCCTATGAAAATCAACTCGCCTTCAGCACCGGCCGCCAGTTATACACCCTAACCTATCAGGGGCAGGTTAACCCGGTGACCCTGCCAGTGGATGAACCTATGGGCTCACCGGTGTTTCATCCCAGTGGCAGCCGTATGCTGGTGATCAAGGGACAATACGACAGCGATATTTATGCCATGCCTTTACACCAGGCAACACAGGCACAAACACATCAAATTTTAGAACGCTCGAACCGGGAAGAAAGCAACGCCCTATTTCAGCCAGGGGGCGATCTGCTCGCCTTTAATTCTGCGCGCTCCGGACAAATGCAGATCTGGCTCAGTGACGGACAAGTCCCCCGTCAGCTTAGCAATTTCCCTATGGACACCTCTTTATATGAAACCCACTGGTCCGCCGATGGGACACAGCTGTTAGCCAATACCGACAAAACACTGGTGCGTTTCAACCTCGATGGCAGCCAACACACTGTGCCACTGGACTACCCGGTGGTGCAGTTGTTTCATTGGGACAGTCGCAACCAGACAGCCTTATCTCTGATCCGGGTCAATGGCATACTCACCTTTGCAGAGCTGGATCTGAACACCGCTGATGTGCGTATTCTCAAAGACCGCGACGTAACCTGGGCACTTAAAACCGCCGACGGGAGCCTGGTTTATACCGATCACATGGATCGTTTCTGGCGATCCGGCCCGGTTGAAGACCAACTGATTGAGCCGCTATTGACGCAAGGCAGCGAGCGACTGTTTACCGCGTTTGGCAATACCTTGTATGGGATCAACGAGGATGCCCAATTGTGGTCTTACGATCTGCACAGCGGTGATTTTGAGATCATCACCACTGTGGCAAACGATATTATCCGCATTTCAGCCGTCAACGATGCGCAAATCCTCCTCATCAAACAACTTACATCGCGTAAAGAAGTGGTGGAGTTACTACTGGCTGATTAACAGCATTACTCAAGGGGCGGGCTACGATCAGCCCCTTGAGCAACACAATGCACGGGTTAAGGCTCGGCAAGCTGTTGCTTTTCCTGCTCGCTAAGCGTGCGTTGATAGTTACTGTGGCTCAGGCCCAGCCACTGCGGTAAGGTTGCACTGACAAAAACGGAAGACCAGGTCCCTACTACCACCCCAATGAATAAAGCACTCGCAAATCCCTGCAAACTGGCCCCACCGAGCCACCAAAGTGCGGCTATGGTAGTCAGTGTCGTCAGCGAGGTGATGGCGGTTCTGCCCAGTGTGCTGCCCAATGCCGCATTAATGGCGTTACTCACGGTGCTATCAGGACGGGCACGAACCAGCTCTCTGACCTTGTCACCAATGACAATAGAATCATTCAATGAGTAGCCAATGATGGCCAGCAAGGCGGCCAGTACTGTCAGGTCAAATTCCATTCCGGTCGCAGCGAAAAAGCCCAGTGTGATAAGCACGTCATGTAGCAAGGCCAGACTTGCCGACACAGCCAGTCGCCATTCAAATCGTACTATCAGATACAGGCCCACTGCCAACAGGCTTACGAGCAATGCCAGCCCGCCCTGATCGATAAGCTCTGCGCCTATCTGCGCACCCACATAGCGGCTGTCGAGGATCTCCATCCCCAGATCATCGGGCAACTGAGTGTGCCAATCGAGCAGTGTCGGGCTGTTATTGTGCGGTGGCTGAAATAATTGCCAATGAAGCGCCCCTTGCTCAGATAATCGAAACTCCCCGGAAACATAGGGCGTCAGCTGGTCGCGTAACTCACTGCTGGAGATATCCTGAGCGAGCTGGAACTCACTAACATAGCCACCCGTAAAGTCCTGTCCAAACACCAGTCCATGCTGGTTGATGAGCACCGCGCTGAGTATGACCGCTATCAGACTGAGTAGTAATCCTGAGGTGCGAAGTGTTTGCCAGAGTTTATGCATATCAGGCTCCTTTTTCCGATTTGGTGCGATAGAACCACTGCGACAATTGGCCGGAGACCACCACACCGCAAAACATACTGGTGATGATCCCCAGTGCCAGAGTGATGGCAAAACCCTTAACCGGGCCATAGCCAATGGACATCAACACCAGCGCGGTGATCATGGTCGTCAAATTGGCATCTATGATGCTGCTTTGCGCTTGCTGATAACCACGTTTTAGCGCCGCGCGCATGCTGCTTCCCTGTCGCCTTTCTTCTTTGATCCGCTCAAAGATAATCACATTGGTATCGACCGCCATACCTATCGTCAGGACCAGGCCGGCAATGCCGGGTAAGGTCAGCACAACGCCCGGTAGTAACGACATCAGGCCCACTAAACATACCAGATTCGCCACCAGCGCCATGCAGGCAATGACACCCAGCTTGCGATACCACAACAACATGAACCCCAATGTCAGCGACAGGCCCAGTGCCAGTGCACCAAAACCACTCGCGATGTTTTGCGCCCCCAGGTTAGGCCCTATGGTGCGTTCGGTTACTATGGTTAAGGGCGCATCTAAAGATCCTGCCCGCAATAACAGCGCCAGATCCTGTGCCTTTTGCCACGACCCCAGGTTCGTTATGCTGAAGCGTTGTCCCAACACCTGTTGAATGGTGGCGACTGAAATCACCTGACTACTTTGGCGGATCTCACCCCGGCTATCGGCGATATACTCACTGTACATAGTCGCCATAGGCTGACCCACATTGGCACGGGAAAAACGCAACATTTTATCGCCGCCCCGGGATGATAAAAATAACTGCACCAGAGGTTTGCCATACTCGTCCCGGCCAGCCTGCGCCGAGTCAATATCAGCCCCGGTAAAAATAGCCAGCGGGTCTAACCCCACCATGCCATGCTCAGCTTTAACGCGCTTGCCACCAAACTCCTGCAACGCATGGAAAGACAGTTGTGCTGTCGCACCGATGATCCGTTTTGCTGCCGCCGGATCCTGAACCCCGGGTAGCTCAATACGAATGTAATTGGCCCCCTGACGCTGGGTCACAGCTTCTGTAATGCCCAACTCTTCGATCCGCGATCTGAGTGTGGTCAGCGCCTGGGTCATGGTTTGTTTTTCAAAAGCTGCTTTGCCAGCCTCATCGTAGCTGAGTGTTGCCCGCAATAAATTACCGTGTTTATGTGTCTGGACGCTCAGGTGCTGAAACTGGGCCAGCAATGCCGTCTGTAACTGCTGCAATGCCGCAGCCCCCTGAGGGAGCGCCACCAACTCAAGACCTGCAACCGAACTGCGTTCAATACGCACGCCTTTTAATTTATCGCGGATGCGCTGAGACTTTGCTTCCAGCGCGATATTTTCCATGCGCTTTTCCAGTGCTTTGTCGGTATCGACTTTCAACACGAACAGCACCCCACCATTTAAATCCAGGCCCAGCTTAATGGGTGATAACCCCAGCCGTTGCAACCAATATGGCGCAGTGGCTTGTTCAACCACTTTTACAGACGCCTGATCCCGCAACGCCTCGGCCAACACCGCTTGTGCTGAGGCTGAGGCAGTCTGTGACGTTAACGTCACCAACGTTGGCTCGCCCGAACCTACCTGTGCAACGCTAAAGCCGTGGCTTTGTAGCAGTTGCACGAGCGTGTCGGGACTGGGCAAGGTCTGCGCTTGTGGCAGCGCACTGATACTGAGTTGGGTTTTGTTTTGATATAAATTGGGCATGGCACACAAACCCAATACAAGGATCACCGCAACCACCAACAGCCGTTTGAGCCGCGCCGGCCAGGCCGTACTCGCAGCGTTCGTTCTTCTATTCATATATTAGACTCACTTATCGATGAGCTGCATCGCTGAGCAGCTCACACTTTGCTATTTACCTGATAAAACATGTCGCAGCCCAACCAGGGTTCTGGTCGCTGCGTATCGTGAGATCAAGCGCTCAGCTGATAAGTCAGTCTTGCACGGTACGTTAAATTAGCAGGCTGGCAGTCATTAATAAGACCTGTGCGCATACGCGAGGCACACTGGTGCCAGGGTCGTGTTAAAGGTTGGTGAATATATTGCTGGCTCACCCGGTACAAGTCGGGATCAGCAAAGACATAGAGCAGATCATAATCTGGCTGTTGGTCCGGATGCAGAAAGTAACTGGGATGCGTTAATCGGCTCTGTGACGGCAGCTGCGCGGGATAGCTTGCCGGTTGTGAATGCGACACCTCAGTACCTGGCGCAGACAAGTGCTTTACCAGCGCAGTGTCGGTGGCTTTATGCCAGAGGTCATTGGTGTCAGGTTCGGTATCAACACTCACAGCCTGTGATAACACTGCCATTGAGACATGCGGGGTTTGCCAATCTGCGGCCACAGCATCACGACTACCCATACTCAGTAGCGTACATAGCAGCAAAAGCGGCACTAAACACCGCAATATTTTGGCAAATGTCTCATAACTCATGGGGTGAAGATATAGTCGGCAAAACGGTTTTTCAATAGCCATCACAAAAAATGACCGTGATACTGGGCGGAGCATAGCAGCGTAAAATTGACGAGAAATTATGTTGCGCTTAATCTTAGTCAAAACCACCATGTACCATTCGATTGCCCCTGTTCTATCGCACACATTTAGTACAAAAATATGCCCTACCAACGGCCCAAATAAATCACAGCTTTTAGCGTAACGATCTCATAAATATTATCGAAACAAAAAAGCCGCGACACTTTTTGGTATCGCGGCTTCAAACTTTTTATACGCTAATGAGCTTATTCAAACTCAATGGTGACAATCTGCTTCTGGCTTTGACCATTGCTACTAGTGTAAATGTAATAACTAAATGAGTCACTTGCGCCATTTGCACTGCCATTTGGTGTATAAATAAATTCACCAGAGTATTCACTGATGGCGACGTCGCCAAAGGCTGGCGCATCTGCCAACCCAAATGTCACCCCATTGCCACCTGGTAGCTTGCCAGCAAAAGTAGCAGATTCAGTCGTTGTAAACTTAACATCAAGGCTGTTATCTACTTCAACCGCGCCAAAAATAGTACCGTTGTATCTATCAATCGCTTTATTTTTTCGGACATCTTGTTCGAAGTCGTGATACAACAGTAAATCTTGTTGACAGCCTAGTGCCATTTCCTCTTTACAAGCATTTATCTCATCTTCAGATAGTGCACGAGTCCATATCGCAACATCGTCAATGTGACCTTTAAAGGTGTTTGTTGTTGTATCTGTCGAACTGTAAGCGCCAATACGAAGTGGTACGTGGTTGTTCAAGTTACGTTTTGTACCTAAACCACTGCTACCAACGTTCTTGCCGTCTAGATACATTGTCACTTTAGCGGCATTTTCCCAATCAACAACAACTGCAGCATGGTACCAGCGTCCGGTAGTAAGTTTTTGACCCGTCGCTTCATATCCTTTTTTGCCATTGTTGTACGCATCATGATTCCACGTTAAACGATTTCTTGTGTTAACACTCCACGTCCAGCCTTTATAACCATTGGCACCACCAATTTTTTTATTGAGGATAATGCGAGTTTGGTTGCCAGAACCTGGTTCTAAATAGATCCAAGCTTGTGCTGTGAAGTTGTCACCACCGAAGTCAAGTGAACCATCGACAGGATCACCAAAGTCAATATAATCACCATTGCCGTCAAACGTTAAGTATGTATTATGCTTTTCAAGCTCTGGCCCGTTCACTAACGTCATCGCACTCTCGCCTGTTAGATCTTCTAATTCACCGTTAACCATACTGTCAAAGTGATAGTAAGAAACTAGGTTTGAGTTACTCAACGAAGCGCCTAAGTAACGATTTGCAGCGATAGACTCTTGTGATTTTGCATAATCCAAAATACGAATCTCGTCAATATTCGCATCTAACTTCTTGCTAATGCCATCGTTGCCAGAACCCCACACAAAGTAAACGTTACTATCTTTTGCAGCATCCACTTCAGAAATGATTAGTTCACCGTCTAAGTATACTGACAACTGCTGAGTCGGCTGATCATAACTCACAGCATAGTGCTGCCACTGACCAACAGTGATTGTCTCAGTCGACTTAAACGTGGTGTTTGTTGCTTTCACACGTAAACGACCATCAGAGAATATTCTCACCGCAGCCTTTGAAGTGTTTGCGTCTTCTGAAAAAGTGAATAAATTAGAGTTTTCTTCTGGATTCAACGAGTTCACTTTTACCCACGCTTCAATCGTGTATGAACTGTTTGGATTAAAACCAGAGTCCATAGTTTGAACCATGCTCTGATCAGTACCGTTGATTACAATAGATTGACCAAAACCGCTCATGATAGATAAGTCTTGATGATATGGGCTTTCAACAGGGCTCCACTCACTACACTCAGGGTTACCAAAATCAGTACCATCATGCGGGGTTACACAAAAAGCAACATAGCTATCAATGTCTTCCAATGACAAGGTGTATGATTGATAGAATTCACCCTCAATAACTTGCGCATCATCATTACTGCCGGTCGCAGAACGATACCACTGATAACGTGAGCTCTCTTCAATATCACTTTCATGATCAGTATAAGTGTATGACGCAGATACTGTAGATTTACCGATGAAATCGCCAGCTAATGTTACCTCAGAAGCCACTGGGGCATTGTTGCCATATGACAGTACCGGTTCACCACATGCAGCACTGTTACTACATAAATCAAATGATAACGCTGTTGTGAATGAGTTTTGCGCGATAGTGATTTCCGTTGGTCCCCCAAAGTCTGTGGTGTCATATTGGATCTCTTTTTCGCTGTCTAATAGTGGGCCATAAGAACCTTTTTCAAACATCAAACCTTGGTTACCCATAGTGTAGATGTTATCTGCGGTACAAACGGCCTCTTGGACATTGTATTCAAACTCAAGCAATTTAAATGGCATTCTAAAGAATGCATTCATTTTCGTGTTGTTAACAAATTTTGATGCAGCATTGACGGTTAATGTCGCGTCAATCATACCGTCGTTATTAACGTCATGCGTAAGCTCTGGCGTAAAGGTAATGTCTTCTTCCGGGTCAAAGTAAACCTCAGTGCCATCTTCAAGAACTAAAATAGCCGTAGATTCAATGTTCAACTCAAAGTCTTGGTGTAAATCAAGCGCTGCACTTACAAAAGTATCAAGTGTACTGAATTTGTATCTGCGATATAAATCTTCACCAGCAGGTGCAAAATAGTTATCAATACATTGTTCAGACGTGCCTTCCATCGACTCCATGCCAGCTTGTGCGTGCCACTTGGTCCAGTTAGAACCCCAGTAAATTTCTTCGGATACCCAGTCAGTTAAATCGTGACCAGCTAAGAAACGCAGCTTATCTACTTCTAAACCAATCGCTTTTTCAATCGCCTTTCTTGCGTTTGAAGGCACCTCAGCTAAAGAGTCACGTGTTAGATTCTTAATGAAATAGATGATCTGTTCATTCGTCATGTTTGCAGGAATGAAAGAGATTGTTGTGGCTGTTGGATCTGAGACATCAGTACTGATAATTTCAATACCATCAACTGCACCTTTGTGAGCATATACAACATCAATAATATCAACGCCATTAACAAAACTCGTACCATGAGTGATATTGTCACTAACACCTCTAGCGTGATCTTCCGCTGTAACAACAGATAACTCATAAAAGTTGTTTTCAATTAATGAAGTTATTTTCTCATCAGTCAACTCACGCGTTAAATCGTAAACTTCTACACCGTCTTCCAATTCATAGCAATCGGCACGATTAAGCGCATTGGCACAGTTGTCACCGTATACACCAAACGATTCTGAACCGACGACTTTCTCATAAGAAGCATAATCAATTTTGGTTTGACCATTTAGTTTTTCAAACAGCGCTGATTCATATTTAATTAAATAGTCTTCAAAAATTAACTCAGCAGAGATTTGCACACCAGGAGACGACGCAATGAAGTTTGCGTTTTCACCAACGGTAAACTTGGTTGCTAAATTAACCGGCTGACCTGCTGCAATTTCATCTGGGAATCGTAAATCCATCTCAAGAGGAATGTCAGCTTCAACCCATCCACCGAAAAGGTCCATGCCGCCCACGTAATGGATCTTACCGTGTGATTCAATTCGAATAATCGCAGGATCATCCGGCAGATTTTCTTCTGGCACATTCCAAGTATGCTTCGTTTCAGTTGATGCCCACTGAGGAGAGCTCATACCTAATAATTCAAGTACAGTGTTATCACCCCAATAGCTACCTTCACCACTTACATCACCTTCCAACGTAATTTCCATTGAGTCCATATCTAATACGTCAACAGTAATCTGTGCGGTGTCAGTCGTATTGTATTGGTCATACACAATCACTTGTAATGTGTAAGTTGCGGTTTTTTCAAAATCTAAACGGGAGATAGTCGGGCTAATGCTTAATACACCTGTTTGTGCATCTAATACGAGGTCACCATCTTCATTACCGCTCAAGATTTGGAACGTAACGAAGTCACCAACATCATTTGCATCGGCTGCAAGTATGCCAATTCCTGTACCACTGGCAGCAATTTCACTGACAGTAAACGTTTGATCTTCTATCGTTGGGGCATTATTAACCGTAACTGTTAAACCATCTTGCACCAACATAGTCGCTGAGCCAGACGTAAATACTTTATAAGTTACATTATCGATAACTTGTGTTGTTTCAGAGTCAACCCATTGGTTATTTGCTGCACCAACATAGTCGTCGTTGTCACCTAAAATACGTAAGTTAGAGTTACTGCTCACGCTCTTATTAAGCGTAATTGAGTTAGCACCTGAACCACGGATATCAAATACTTCAACGTTACGAACACGAGAAGCTTGAGTTGCAAGGTCTAGATTAATACCTGAACCGTCAAATACTAATGTATCTGTGTTACCGCCTGCATCAATACGAGTGAAGGTGTTATCAGAAATGTAAATAGTATCTTCACCTGGACCTGCGTAAACGGCATCAGTGCCACCGTTAGTTCGAATGACGTCGTCACCTGTACCAGTGGCAATATTATCTGCAGAAGCAGTACCTGTGATTGTGTCGTTACCTTCAGTCCCCCAAAGCGTTACTAACTTGCCGTCACCATTTAGAACATACACAGCACCTGTGTTGTTTACATTGTTTTTGTTCGCAGAAGGCGTACCAAATTGAATGTCTTTGATACCGTCGCCATTAATGTCACCTGCACTTGCAATGAATTGCCCAAGTTGCTCACCACCATTACCTTCAGAGTAAAAACCTTGTTGGGTTTCAATGATCTCACTAAGATAAACAGGCTCTGTACCTGCGCGGCCATAAACAGCGTATACGCGACCCTTGTTGTCCTCTGCAAACGGGTCACCGATGATGATGTCATCAAAGCCGTCGCCATTTAAGTCGCCTGCACCACCGATTGAACCTAAAATAACTTGTAGGTCACTGTGGTCGATATTTGACGCGTCATTGTGAATTACAAAACCGCCATTGCCATTGGCAATATCCGCAAGATTGATTTCATCAGCAACGTCAACACCGCCAAATAAGATGTATGCACGAGGGTGTTCAATACCAGAGCAACACCCTGTGTCTGTCAATAATAATGCGATATCGTCAACACCATCTGCGTTTACGTCACCTACATGAGAAGTAGTAAATGAAGGAAGTGCATCAAGAGTTGCATCACCAAAATCGAAACCATAATTGCCGCTGCCTTGTGGCGTGATCTTGATGCCGTTGCCTGCGGACTTAATACTATTATAGTTAACAGCCTCTCCGCCGATACGGCCATGAACAACATAACTTGTACCAGAGGTATCAACAAATAAACCGTGGCTAACAATAAAATCTGTTAAGCCATCGCTATTAAAGTCGCCCGTTGGTAAAACTTGTGCGCCATAATACCAGTCGCTAAATAACTTTCTGCTTGGACGCGTAATCGCAAAACCTTGCTCGTTGTAGTCAGTCGCAACGTTAGCTAACTGAACAACATTGTTGTCTTTTTTACCGTAAACAACATACGCTAGGTTTGGATCAGCTGTACCATCTTCAAGTAAATCTCTTAATGCAAAAGAGCCTGTACCCGCTAAGAAACGAGTAACCGTTTCACCAATAACAATATCACCCAGACCGTCACCGTTAACGTCACCAACGACTAACGTACCACCTGCATAATCTTCTGTGTATGCACCGTGTATAGCAAAACCGTAATCGCTCCCACCAGCATTCATATCAGACAATGGAACATAGTTAGTACCAGTTTTACCAAAGATGACGTAAGTGGAGCCTGAATTCTCGCCGTTTGTATCTGCATAAGGAGCACCAACTACTACATCTGATAATCCGTCGCCGTTAATATCAACGCCTCCAGCAACCGCAAAACCTGCGTTGTCGCCAGACTCTGCCCCCATGATACCAAAACCACGAGTACCACCGATCACTTCTGTTAGTGATGGGAATGTGCCCGTTGCATCACTGAAAAGAACGTAAGCAGCACCATTATCTTCGTACATAAAGGTGCCGTCATTTCTATAAACATCTGCTTGAGGAGAGCCTACAATGATATCGTCGAAACCGTCACCGTTTACGTCTCCAGCAGGAGCTACTGACCAACCAGCCCAGTCATCCGCTGCCAGACCATCAATGGATTGCGCATTGTTGTTTAGTGAATCGTTAATGTCAGTAACATTAATCGTAACTGGCGTGTCATAATGATTACCCGCGCCATCTGTAGCTCGAACAGTCAGTGAATACTGGTTATTACCTAGTTCAAAATCTAATTGCGTTTGGTCAGCAACTTTAATTTCACCTTTAACCGGATCAACTGAGAATACCCCTGCGTCGTTACCAGACACGATAGAATATGTATAATGCTCAAGGGGGATATCCCAACGACCAGCTTCGAAGATTTGATAATGCAGTTCAAACTCACCAAAACGATTTGGTACAAGGTTTTCATTATTTGAATGCAAGTAACCTTCTAGCATCATAGGGGCAACGAAATTTAAGCGCACAGCAGCGTCAAAGATCTGTTTGTCTTTACCAACCGCTTGAACGAATACAACCGGATTGTTATACGATTTTGAGAAAGTAATTGAGAATGGATTTTCGATGTCGTTATCATCAACCGTGATAACACCTGTTTCACCAACAATAGCCATCGTCTCAGTAAACAATAAACCTGTACCTTGTAATGCAAATACGTTTACGTTTTCCGCAGCGTGTGAAGCATCATCAAGATTATCAATATGAACTTTTACTTTATTTGCAGACAGTTCATCAATTGCCACGCCACTTTGCGAAGTGCCGTTGTACGTCGATAAAGAAGTTAAAATATTCGGAGTGTCTGTCATCGGCACGCTAAACGCGTGACCGTGGGTATTGTGTGTTACCGAAGTGCCTGTGCTTGACACGTCGATAGGCTTGTCGTTCCAAAAAGCTGAAATAGGCTCAGCAAATGCAATCCAACCTAGCGTTTCACCTTCGCCAGTATCAAGGAAGCTTTGTATAACACTCGTGCCTTTTTTATCTAACTCTGATTCAAGCACCGCTTCAAAGCCAAGTGCAGTCACATTGTCTAAACGATGGCGCATTAACAAGCGATTATTGTTCTTGCTTGTTACGCCAGAATAAGAATAAGTACTTACTTCGTACTCTACCTGATAGTCACTGTTTGACTGGATCTGACCAAACACGATTGGTGCTTGTGTAAAGGTTGAAGTAAATGAAATGGGTTCAAACGCTTCACCATTTGTTACCCAGTTTTTTATCTCAGTTTTACCAACTTCTAAACGTACCTTTTTGTCTGATTCGCCATCAAGGAAGCTAACAGTACCAATGATCGTGTTCGCTTTAGTATTTTCATCAACATTTATTGTCAATGGGGCCGGCGTTGCCTGAACAAAGTTGGGAAAACTAGTCCCCACAGTCAGTAATGCCAAGTACAGTTTGTTCCGCATTATAGTATTCATACCCCTCTACCTAGTCGGTAAATACAGCTTAAGATATGAATTTATCTCACAAAAATGAGATTTAAATATGTATAAAATAAGGAAGTGTAGACGTTTCTCATTAGCTCTATGCTTCTTAAACATGTCTAATACCAATTTCACTTAATACCTGGTCTATTTGAAGGAGCAAATAGGACGCTAACAGCGTTAAAAATTTCTCATTTAGAACAACTAAATAGCAAAATAGTAAAATAGTGGCATGTACCAGCACATTTTAACGTAATGTGTTGGCTTGCTAAGGCGTAAAATACCGAGAGGTTTTAAAAGCAGGTTAGCAAACGCTTGCAAGCACAAGCGTTTGCTATTGTAAAAAGGGTGAGTCAGCCTGTAAGCCGGGTTCTGTTCTCTCCCGAGGGAGATCGATAATCATTCGTCTAGGCTTGGGATCGCTCCCAAGCTCGAGCAACCTACCCGGTTCCGATGCGGGCCACACCATAAGGAACCCTATTTGGTCTTGCTCCGGGTGGAGTTTACCTTGCAACCAACTGTTACCAGTGGCCCGGTGCGCTCTTACCGCACCCTTTCACCCTTACCGGTTCCGAAGAACTTAGGCGGTCTTCTCTCTGCTGCACTTGTCGTAGGCTCACGCCCCCCAGCCGTTAGCTGGCACCCTGCCCAATGGAGCCCGGACTTTCCTCCCCCTGATCATTTTCGTCACAGGCAGCGATTATCCGGCTGACTCAGGCGGGCGATTATACGCACCTTTGCCATAAAACGCAGCATTAATTTGCGTTACTTACCATTATTCCCCTTCGCGCTCGGCGATGATGGCTTTATACAGGGCGTTTTTCTTCAATCCGAAGTACTCAGCGGCAATGCCGCAGGCTTTTTTCAACGGCATTTCCCCTTCCAGCAAGCCGATCAGTTGTTTGGCTTCCGGCGACATTTCGCTGCTCACCTGGGTTTTACCCGGCAGCATCAATACCAGCTCGCCCCGCTGACGCTCAGGTTCGTTTTCAAGAAAAGCAATCAGCTCACACACTGGCCCACTGAAAAAGGTTTCATACGTTTTAGTCAGCTCTTTGGCGAACACTACCTGCTGCTGCTCACCCAGTGCTGTTTGCAAGTCAGCCAGACTGGCCATGATACGGTGAGTGCTTTCATACATAATGCTGGTGATGCCGGACTCATGTGCCTCTTTAAAGAAGCTCTGGCGAGCCTGGCTTTTAGCAGGCGTAAAACCAACAAACTGGAAGCGATCCGTTGGCAAACCAGAGCAACTCACTGCCGCAATTGCAGCACAGGCGCCAGGCACAGGGGTAACCTGAGCGCCGGCTTCACGACATAAGTTCACCACTGCATAGCCAGGGTCGCTGATCAGCGGTGTGCCAGCGTCGGATACCAACGCGATGTCCATGCCCTGCTCCAGCCAATCCAGAACCTGCTGCGCCTTTTGTTTCTCGTTGTGGTCGTGCAAAGCAAAGGTTTTTGCTTTTATGCTGAAATGACTCAATAATTTACCTGTGTGACGCGTGTCCTCGGCAGCCACTAAATCGACGTCTGCCAGCACTTTCAGCGCACGTTCACTGATGTCTTCTAAATTGCCTATGGGTGTGGCAACGATATACAGGGTGCCAATTTTGTCTGAGATTTCGGCATTTGTCATTGAGCTCTCCAGGGTCAGTCAGTAAGATATCCACAAACAAAAGGTATGAGTATAGGTTTGCGAGTGAGACTGAAAAATATAAGTCTAGTGATTGCGGTATTGTCAGGGTTATCGGCCTGCGGCACAACCCCTAAAACGGCATCAACGCAAGACAAACAGACATTGGCCACAGCCTCTACCGCACCAGCTGAACAACTGGATGCGCAAGGTCTGTTCGATAAGGCCAGCAGCAAACAAGGCGCTAGTAAAATCCAGTTGCTCTATCTGGCAAGGCAAGCCGCCATTGACGAGCAAAACTGGTCCATTCTGGAACAGGCTTGTAGCGAACTTGAAAGCAAAGCCAGTGTCGATCATGTACAAAACAAACTGTATACCGCGTTGGCCCGACAACAACAGCAGAAATTCAGCAGCGCGCTGGCCTTACTGCAAACGTTGGAGAGCAAATTAAAACTGCCAGAACATCAGGCCTGGCATCAGTATTTAATGGGCAGCGTGTATGCCGCCCAGCAGTTGCCCAAAAAAGCACTGGTCCATTATTTTAAAAGTGCCGACCTGGCCAACAAACACCAATTGTCGATTGCCGGTCTGAATCAGGACATCTGGCAGGCATTGCAGCAACTGTCCTCCTATGCGCTGGAACGCTTCGATCGCGGCACGGTTATCCAGCAAGGCTGGGTTAAACTGGCCAAATATCATCAGATCTACCTCGGGTCGACGGTGCAACTTCATCAGGCGTTAAATAACTGGCAACGCCGATATACCAGTCATCCGGGCAGTGAGATCATCCCCACTGAGGTAAAAACCACGCTGGATCTCGCGCCCTATAACGTGACCCGCATCGCGGTCTTATTACCAACCTCAGGCAGCAGTGAACGCCTGGGCAGAGCCCTCAAAAATGGCTTCCTGGCCGCAATGGACAACAACCGGGTTGAAGAAATTTTCTTTATTGATGAAACGCTGGATGTTGCACAAATTGATAAAGAGCTGCAACAAAGTCAGGCTGAATTTGTCATTGGTCCGTTACTCAAAAGCAATGTAGAAAAGCTCACCTCCAGTACATATTTAACAACCACACCTGCCCTGTTTTTAAATACCCTGGATACCGCTTCACAGGCCGGGAATCC
The DNA here is from genome assembly GCF_022347845.1 of Pseudoalteromonas sp. McH1-42. Classification (NCBI taxonomy): domain Bacteria; kingdom Pseudomonadati; phylum Pseudomonadota; class Gammaproteobacteria; order Alteromonadales; family Pseudoalteromonadaceae; genus Pseudoalteromonas; species Pseudoalteromonas sp. McH1-42. The sequence goes on from NZ_JAKRFU010000010.1 coordinate 177,699, forward strand.
AGACCATTATTACTTTGCGCTGGACCCCGAGCATGAGGTTGAGCAGGCCATGGTGCACTTTCTTGCCAAAGGCTATCAAAAGCCGATGCTACTGGCGCCCGATACCGCATCTGGTAAACGCCTGATCAGCCACTTTGAAACCCAGTGGCAGCGTTATAGCGAAACCCGCCCGGAAGTCGGCTTTTACTCAGACAGTGAAAACATGGCCGAAGTGGTTGGCCAACTGCTTGAAGTAGACAGCTCAAAACAGCGGATCAACACCATCAAACGTATGTTTCGCAAAGAGCTGGAAAGCGAGACCCGCTCGCGTCGTGATATAGATGCCATCTATATCTTAGGGGATGCCATTGAAACCCGCTTACTCAAGCCTTATCTGGACGTCAATGTCAGTACCTTTGCCGATCGTATTCCGCTCTATGCCAGCTCGCGGAGTTACAGCAAGCAGATAGACAAAACAGACAAAGGGGATCTTGAAGGGCTATTTTTCACAGAAGTACCCTGGATGCTGCCCGGTGCGGTAAAGTTGCAAAACTTGCGCGAACAACACTCTGTCTTGTGGCCGGAACAATCAGACATTGAGCAACGCCTGTTTGCCATGGCCTATGATGCCCTAAACCTGCTCCCTGAAATTAAGCAGCTGAGTAAAATACCAGGCAAAGAATTTGACGGCCTGACTGGCGCACTCACCATCAAAGAAGCGAACCGGATTGATCGTCAGCTGAGCTGGGCACAATATCACAAAAAGCAGATCAGACTGGTGAGCCTGGACCAGCGCCCACCTACGCCGCTGTTTATGAAACAGCTGTATGACAATTATCAGGCACAGCAGTAAACGATGTTTGGCAACCTGTTCAGTCATAGCCGAGAAAAAGGCCAACACTATGAAAAGGTTGCTGAAACTTATCTTAAAAAGCAGGGTCTTAAAGCCATAACGCGTAATTATTTATGCCGCTATGGTGAAATAGACCTGATCATGAAAGAAGGCGATACCTGGGTGTTCGTCGAAGTAAAATTCCGCCGTGGCGGAGGCTTTGGTGGCGCAATACAGGCGCTGAGTCAAAGTAAGTTACAAAAATTGCGTCGCAGTATATATAATTACCTGCAACAATCTGCTTTGCACAATGTCCCTGTCCGAATCGACTTTGTAGCAATTCAAGGCGATAAAAACCCAGATATCCGATGGATTAGAAATATAACTTAGTATGCAAGAATCAATTAAAGAGATCTTTACCGAAAGTATTCAAGCACAAATTGCCGCAGGTGAAGCACTCCCTGAGGTACTTGAATCAACGGCTTATGCAATTGCACAGTGCCTCATCAACGGCAATAAACTGATCTGTTGTGGCGTACCAAGCTGCCACATGATGGCGGAACACTTCAGCAATCTGTTGGTGAATTACTTTGAGACTGAGCGCCCGTGTCTGCCTGCACTGACCCTGAGCCAGACTCAGATCAACCTCAGCAATAACGACGAGAACCAGGGATCAGATTATTTTGCCCGCCAGGTTCGCGCTATCTCAAATGAAAATGATCTATTGTTTGTTGTGGCCATCGACGGACATGAAAAGAGTGTGATCAGTGCGGTAGAGGCAGCGCTGACCAATGATCTCAATGTCATTGCGCTGATCGGCGATGATGGTGGCGAGCTAACGGGGCTGCTGGGACCCAATGACGTAGAAATACGCGTACCCAGTAAACGTGCCAGCCGCATTCTCGAGACCCATTTATTTACCGTACACTGCCTGAGCCAGTTAATCGACAATATTCTCTTCCCACAGGACGCATAAAAGATGTTAAAACGACCTGCACTGATACTTTGCTCCGTGTTACTGATCCAGGGCTGCGCAGCCGCGGTTGTGGCCGGTACCGCTGGCGCTGTCACGTCAGCCAATGACAGACGAACACTGGGCTCACAAATTGATGATAACAATATCGAGATCAAAGGAACCCTGGCACTTAAGCGCATTCCGGCACTGGCTAACCACGCTAATATTAGCCTGGTGAGTGTCAACGGCCACGTACTGATGGTGGGCCAGGTGAGCACCACAGAAATGAAACAGCAAGCTCACAGCACCCTGCAAGGTGTTCAGGGCATTAAGCAGATTTACAATCAACTGCGGATCGGCAGCAACATTGGTATCACCACTCAGACAAATGACAGCTGGTTAACCACTAAGGTAAAAACCAAGTTGATTGCCGACGATCACATAGATGGCAGCAATATTAAAGTAGTTACCGAAAACAGCGAAGTCTTTCTGATGGGCCTGGTCAATCAAACAGAAGCCGAACGGGCCGTTGATATTGCACGTAATGTGCACGGGGTGCTGAAAGTCGTGAAGGCTTTTGAAATCTTATAGGAAATAAATAATAAAAAACCTGCCCTATGGCAGGTTTTTTTATGTTTTGACGTGCTACTTTATCACTCTCAGATGCGAGGTTTTCTTCGCCTTTTCAGGCGTTTCTTTATCGACTGAAGTGGCTTCAACTGACTCCTCACGCTCTTCTGTAGGAGTCTGAGCATCGCCTTCAGAGAGCATATCATCCTGCGGATGTTCCGGCTCAGAGAATATCGTACCTTCGCCATTCTCACGCGCATAAATTGCCAGCACAGCACCAATTGGTACATAAACCTGCATGGGCTGACCAGAGAAACGCGCATTGAAGCTCAGTGCGTCATTGTCCATTAAAAAGTTAGCAGCTGCTGAAGGGCTAACATTCAGCACTATCTGCCCCTGCTGAACAAACTGACGTGGTACCTCAACCGTCGGAAACTCAGCATCAACCACAATATGGGGTGTACACTGGTTATCGACAATCCAGTCGTAGAAAGCACGTAATAGGTAGGGGCGATTTGAAGTCATTAGCTGCGGATCTCTCGCTCAGCTTCAGTTAAAGAAGCCTGGAATGAATCGCGCTCGAATAAACGCAGCATGTACTCTTTCAGCTCTTTTGCACCAGCACCCGACAGGTCAATGCCAAGCTGTGGCAAACGCCATAATAGAGGTGCCAGGTAACAATCCACCAGGCTGAACTCTTCACTCATGAAGTAAGGGGCTTCACTGAAGATAGGTGCGATTGCAAGTAACGCTTCTGTCAGCTCTTTACGTGCCTGTTCGGCATCTGCGCCACCTAGCGCAATCTTTTCTGCAAGGCTATACCAGTCTGTTTCGATACGGTGCATCATTAGACGGCTGCGACCACGCATAACAGGGTAGACAGGCATTAATGGAGGATGAGGGAAACGCTCATCTAGGTATTCCATTATGATATTTGCCTGATACAGGCCTAATTCTCTGTCGATCAGAGTGGGAACTGTACCATAAGGGTTAATCTCATGTAGTGCCTCTGGCAAGTTGTCCTTTTCGGCCAGATGAATATCGACACTTACCCCTTTCTCGGCCAATACGATACGAACCTGATGGCTGTACATACAGTTTGCACCGGAGAAAAGAGTCATAACAGGGCGCTTATTGGCAGCAACGGCCATGCCTACCTCCATAAATTAATGACAAAGTAATAAAATCACTTTAATACCAATTTTATGTAATAAAATCGATAAAAACAGCAATAGGGGCTTAAGCCCCTATTGCATCAATTGCTGGTAAATGTCCAGATTAATGGACATCTCTCCAGTATTCTTTCTTCAGCAGGAATGCCAGAATGAAGAAGATAACCAGGAAGCCAAGTACTTTAATACCCATTGCTTCTGATTGAAGGCGTGAAGGCTCACCAACATAGGCCATGAAGTTAGTCAGGTCACGAACGGCCTGATCATATTCATCTGAGCTTAGCTCACCTGAACCATCTGTTGAGATGCTTTTCACTTTCTGAACGACTACGCCGTTCTCTTCTACTTCTTCAAATTCCGCAGTAGGCACACCTTGTAACTCTTGCAGTACGTGTGGCATACCAACCAGTGGGAACACTGAGTTGTTCACACCAAACGGACGGCTTTCGTCAACGTAGAATGACTTCAGATAAGTATAGATCCAGTCAGCACCACGTACACGAGCAACCAAAGTGAGATCTGGTGGCGCAGCACCAAACCATTTTGCTGCGTCATCTGTATCCATGGCATTCAGAATGTGACCACCCACTTTTGAACCATCAAAAATTAGGGTCTCTTTACCAATATCAACCGGGATACCGATGTCACGGAAAGTACGCTCATAACGCTGATACTGCATCTGGTGACAACCCAAGCAGTAGTTCATGAACAACTTAGCACCGCGTTGCAAAGACGCATTATCAGTCAGGTCATGGTTCGACTCCAGTAAAGGAACCGACGGACCGGCTGCCATTGCAAAGGTAGGCAGCAATGCGAATAAACCAATTAGTAGCTTTTTCATCATTTCGTCAACCTCGTAGGCAATGGCTTAGTAGTTTCATTCTTCGAGTACACAAACAGCAGTACGAAGAACATGAAGTAAGTTACGGTACAAATTTGCGACAGAATTGTTGAAGTCACTGTCTGCGGTGTTGCACCAGCCCAACCCAGGATGAAGAAGGTAACAACGAACTGAGCAATGTTCAGCTTGTGGATACCACTACGGTAGCGGATTGAACGAACCTTACCACGGTCTAGCCAAGGCAGTAATGCCAGCATCACGATAGACACACCCATCGCAATAACACCCAGCAGCTTATCAGGGATTGCACGCAGGATGGCGTAGAAAGGCGTGAAGTACCAAACTGGGAAAATATGCTCTGGTGTTTTCAGCGGGTTAGCCGCTTCAAAGTTAGGCGCTTCTAAGAAGAAACCGTTCATTTCTGGCATGAAGAATACTACCCAGCAGAACAGAATTAAGAAACCAGCCACACCCAGAATATCTTTAACAGTATAATACGGGTGGAAAGGGATCGCATCAACGATGTCTTTCTTACTTGTATAGTACTCGTGGAACTTGAATTTAGGCTTGTCTTCTTCAGCAACAGTGCCTTTTTTACGCTTGATGTCGATACCGTCAGGGTTATTTGAACCCACTTCGTGTAGCGCAACAATGTGCAGGAATACCAGGATAACCAGTACCAGAGGCAGTGCAATTACGTGCAATGCAAAGAAACGGTTCAGAGTAGCACCTGAGATTACGTAGTCACCACGGATCCACAACGTCAGGTCATCACCAATAACTGGGATTGCACCAAACAGTGAAATAATTACCTGAGCACCCCAGAATGACATCTGGCCCCAAGGTAACAGGTAACCCATGAATGCTTCAGCCATCAACGCCAGGAAGATAAGCATACCGAAGACCCACAGCAACTCACGCGGCTTCTGATAAGAGCCGTAGATCATGCCACGGAACATGTGCAAATAGACAACGACGAAGAATGCCGACGCCCCTGTCGAGTGCAAGTAACGAAGTAACCAACCGTACTCTACATCACGCATGATGTATTCAATTGAAGCAAACGCGCCTTCGCCTGAAGGAACATAGTTCATAGTCAACCAGATACCCGTCAGGATCTGGTTTACCAGTACCAGGATAGCCAGTGAGCCAAACAGATACCAGAAGTTAAAGTTCTTAGGTGCTGGGTATTGCGCGATATGCATATTCCAGACACGAGTCATTGGAATACGATCGTCAATCCAGTTCATCACAGCGCCGATTGCGCCTGGCTTATCAACCTTCGCAGTCATTATGCAACCCCTTCTTCTTCACCTACCAAAATGGTAGTGTCGTCAATAAAGGTATAAGGTGGGATCTCCAGGTTCAGAGGAGCTGGTACAGCCTGGAATACCCGGCCGGCCATATCAAACTTAGAACCGTGACAAGGACAGAAGAAGCCGTGCTCCGTTCCTTCAACCTTCTCACCAAAACCACCATTGAGGAACGACGGAGAACAACCTAAGTGAGTACAAATACCGACTGCGACAAAAATCTCAGGGCGCTTAGAACGATGAGGGTTTTTGGCAGAGTCGAGCTGTTGTGGCTCTTCTGAGTTAGGATCACGAAGGTTTCCTTCGTGTTTTTTCATTTCATCCAACATCGTAGGCGTACGATACACAACCCATACAGGTTTGCCTCGCCACTCAACACGAATCAATTGTCCAGGCTCAAGCTTGCTGATATCTACTTCTACAGGCGCACCTGCAGATTTAGCTCGCTCACTCGGATTCCAAGACGCAATAAAAGGAACAGCAGCTCCAACCGCACCAACGCCACCTACGACAGAGGTAGCGATAGTTAAGAAGCGACGTCGGCTGTTGTCTACAGGCGCATTGCTCATCCACTTATCTCCACTATGAATCTCAACACTTGCTATATTGAGAACATCAGTTACAGCAGGTTAATTTTAAGAAACTACAAAATAGACGCGATCATAAATAAATCCCTTGATTAAAACAAGGTTATTCCAGCACCATGCCCGAATAAACCCACGAATATTAGGGGATTGGTTACTTCGAGCATGAAGCCGATTTACTATGGTAAAACGTCATACGCGACCTTTCACTGACTAAGATCAAGCTCAGCAGGCGAGCTATCAAAATTTAACCAGTGTTTTCGCGACTCATTACTTGCCCCGCAATTGTAGCAAAAAAATGCGCTGAGATATCGTCCGAACTCGACTAATTATTATAATTATTGAACTTTTTTGACCATAAATTTGGCCGAAGGATTAAACGTGGCATTGAGAAGGAAAATGGACAGCAAAAATTGCGAAGATTTATGACTGCAAAAAACAAAAAACCCAGCACGAGGCTGGGTTTTTGCAATTCTGAAACGTAATAAATTAACGTTTTGAGAACTGAGTCTTCTTACGTGCTTTCTTAAGACCAACTTTCTTACGCTCAACTTGACGAGCATCGCGAGTAACAAAGCCAGCTTTACGTAGAGAAGGACGTAGTGACTCGTCAAACTCCATTAGTGCACGAGTGATACCGTGACGGATAGCACCAGCTTGACCAGTCATACCACCACCTGCAACAGTGATGTATAGGTCAAACTTTTCTGTCATTTCAACTAGCTCTAGAGGCTGACGAACAACCATGCGAGAAGTTTCACGACCGAAGTACTCTTCGATAGAACGCTGATTAATTACGATGTTGCCAGTGCCTGGGCGTAGGAATACGCGAGCACTTGAACTTTTACGACGACCTGTACCGTAGTATTGATTTGCCATGAGTAGTGCTCCTTAAATGTCTAGAACCTGAGGCTGTTGAGCCGCGTGGTTATGCTCGTTACCAGCGTAAACTTTCAGTTTACGGAACATTTCACGACCCAGAGGACCGCGAGGTAACATGCCTTTAACTGCTTTTTCGATGATCATTTCAGGCTTTTTAGCTTGAAGTTTTTCGAAGTTTACAGATTTAAGGCCACCTGGGTAACCAGAGTGTGCATAGTACATTTTGTCCTGAGCTTTGTTACCAGTTACAGTAACTTTCTCAGCATTGATAACGATGATGTAATCACCAGTGTCAACATGTGGAGTGTACTCAGCTTTATGCTTACCGCGTAGGCGAGAAGCGATTTCAGTAGCAATGCGACCTAAAGTTTTACCTTCAGCGTCAACTACGTACCAGTCACGTTTTACAGTTTCTGGTTTAGCAACAAACGTTTTCATTATAAAAATCCAAAGTTTTCAGTTAAAACCACAGGTAGTCCGAATGACTACCGCTCTACTTTTTGGTGCTTTAACCCCTTCGAGTTTAAGACTTTTTTGCCGCTCAAGTCAGTGGCTAAGCCGACGAGGGCAATAGTAACGCAACGTGGCAGGCCGCGGATTATAGCAAGGGTTTTGCCACGATGCTAGGGGATGGCTGTTTTTTCCACAAAAAACATGCCATTCTCTGAAATGAGTGTGAACCTCACGGTATTGGGGCCTTAAGCAAGGTGCTCGCGGGCGAGATACTCCAGCGATTGCATTTCCTGTAAACGGCTGATGCAACGCTTAAACTCAAAGTTCAGTGTTCCGTCGGTGTATAATTCTGTGATGGGTGCCTCTGCGGAAATAATCAGCGTCACGTTGCGCTCATAGAATTCATCCACCAGCGCAATAAAACGCCTTGCCGCATCATCGTTGTTCTGTCCCATCTGTTTAACATCAGACAAGATAACGGTGTTATACAGGCGACTGATCTCCATATAATCCACCTGAGAGCGCGCCGTTTCGCACAGCGCACTAAAATCGAACATCACAATACAGTCAGACACTTTACGGGTCTGGATCAGACGCCCTTCAATCTCAATAGGCTCGTCCAGTTTGCCTGGTTCAGGCGACAATTTATCGAAATACTCAAACAGGTTATCGTCGGCTTCTTTACCCAGCGGACTGTGAAAGATTTCGGCTTGCTCCAGGGTTCGCAGACGGTAATCGATCCCCGAATCCACATTGACCACTTCCGTATTTTCATTCACCAGCGCAATTGCCGGTAAAAAGCGTGCACGTTGCAAGCCATTGCGGTACAGCTCATCAGGAATGATATTGGACGTCGCAACCAGCACAATACCGCGCTCAAACAGCGCTTCCATTAAGCCACCGAGCAACATGGCATCGGTAATGTCCTGAACAAAAAACTCATCGAAACAGATGATATCGGTTTCAGCTTTAAAAATGTCTGCCACCACTTCAAGTGGGTTTTTCACTTCTTTGAGTTTCTTAAGTTCATCATGAACACGATGCATAAAGCGGTGAAAATGGACCCGCATCTTGCGCTCAGTCGGTAAAGCCTCATAAAACGTATCAACCAGATAGGTTTTCCCCCGCCCTACGCCGCCCCAGAAATATAACCCTTTGACTTTGGGCTGTTGTGTCTTTTTCAGTCCAAACAGGCTGCCCAGCAGGCTTTTTTTGACCGGCACCTGATTGACCAGATCATCATAAAGTCTTTGCAGGTGCCGGACGGCATTTTCCTGCGCGCTGTCGTGGTGAAAATCATCACGCTGTAAGTCTTGTTGGTACTTTTCCCAGGGCGTCATCATCTTTTTTATTGTCGAAGAGCAGTTTTATTTGCCCGCTATATTAACACGCATCGAAACTCAGCGTATATTTAAGCTATCTAAGTCGATTATTTTTTTGCATTCGGTGCGCCACTTAGTCGCATCATCAACAGGAGTATTTTATGACGACAATCGCCTGGTTCGGGATCCTTGTACTCGTTGCAGTGGCCGCATTTATTGCCGGTACGCAATTGACTAAAAAACGCTTCAAGCACGACGAGCTGGAACAAAAAGCGCAAGAAGCACAGCATGCACTGGAACAGTATCGTCAGGATGTCAGCGATCATCTTGCAGACAGCAAAAAGCTGATGGCTAAACTGGAAGAAAACTACACCCTGCTGAACCGTCACTTTGAAGACGGTAAACAGCTCCTTAGCCAGGAAAAATCAGCGCCAAGTGAACCTTTCTTCTCGAAAGAGACCACCGAGCAACTCCACGCTTCATTACACATGCGAGGCGAGAAACGTCGTGCCAATGAGCAAACACACGATGCCCCGCCAAGTGATTATGTTGAAGGAGAAAGCGGTCTGTTCAAAGGAGAAGGGTCACAAAGTGAGCAATTAAAAGCCTCTTGATGAACTTTTTTTTGACCCCATAGTCAGTAGAAATAGCAATTGAATAATGGGAGATGCGCGAAGGCGCATCGCCCAACGGACTAACGCTGTTTCCAGGAGAATTCCACGACTATGAAACTGAAATTATCATTACTTACCGCAGCGCTACTTTCTTCAAGCTTATTTTTATTACCAGAAACCGCTCATGCGCGCCTGCCGGTGTCCGTTGATGGCCAACAGCTGCCAACGCTGGCTCCGATGCTGGAAAAGGTCACCCCTGGGGTGGTCAGCATCCAGGTCTCTGGTGCCAAAGAAGTACGCCGACGCGTTGATCCATTTGATTTCTTTTTTGGTAACCCTGCCCCGCGCTCTCAAAAACGCCCCTTCAGTGGCCTGGGCTCCGGCGTCATCATAGATGCAGATGAAGGGTATGTGGTTACCAACAACCATGTTATCGACGAAGCAGACAATATCGTGGTCACCCTCAAAGATGGCAGAGAGTTTAAAGCAGAGCTGGTTGGTACAGACAAAGAATCAGATATTGCATTATTACAGATCGAAGGCGAAGATCTCACCGAAGTGAAGCTGGCAGACTCTGACAAGCTCAGAGTCGGTGACTTCTCAGTGGCTATTGGTAACCCATTTGGCCTCAGCCACACCGTGACCTCAGGCATCGTCAGTGCCCTGGGCCGCAGTGGACTGAACATCGAAGGGTACGAAGACTTTATTCAGACCGATGCCGCCATTAACCAGGGCAACTCAGGTGGCGCACTGGTTAATTTGCGTGGAGAACTCATTGGTATTAATACCGCAATCCTGGGTGCCTCAGGCGGGAATGTCGGCATCGGCTTTGCTATTCCTTCAAATATGATGAAAAACCTGGTCGACCAAATTATTGAATATGGTCAGGTACGTCGTGGCTCACTGGGGATCCGAGGCCGAACCCTGGACGCAGGCCTGGCAAAAGCACAAGGCTTTGATGTCAAACAAGGTGCCTTTGTTCAGGAGGTCGTTAAAGACTCAGCCGCAGATGAAGCGGGCATTAAAGCCAATGACGTGATCATCGCCCTTAATGGCGACAAGATTGAGAGCTTTGAAGAGCTGCGCGGCAAGATTGCCACCCTCGGCGAAGGTAAAAAAGTCAAGATTGACGTCTATCGTGATGGCGATACCCGAACGCTTAAGGTTGAATTAAAAGGTCAGAGTGAACAACGCGCCGAAGCCGACCGTATTCACCCAAGCCTGCAAGGCGCCGTGCTGGAAAGCGGTGAACGTAATGGTAATCAGGGCATAGTCGTTGTCTCTGTCGAAGAGCGCTCACCTGCCGCCCGAGTGGGTCTGCAAGAAGGCGATGTCATTATGCAGGTTAACCGCCAACGTGTTGCCTCAGTGCGGGATATGAAGCGCCTGATTGACGACATTCAGGGCAATATTGTACTGGGCATTAAACGCGGGCGTGATTCAGTATTTTACCTTATTCAGTAATGTACTGATCCCCTTCACCACATGTAACAAAAAACACAGCGGCACTTGTCGCTGTGTTTTTATTTTTCCAGCGCAGTAAACAATCCACCTTTAGGCGACAAAAGCGTGATGGTAGGTCCCCGGCAATTTTCTATTCGTTTGTTCTGATGAGTAATTTTTATACATTTGATGATCGTCTTAGGCCTCCAATCAACGATTGTATTAATGCAGATTGCTGTTAATTATGCCATTATTACCCTCTACACAGATAACTAGATAAAAAATAACCGTGTTCAAATTACTCAAGCTCATTCTTCCACCTGTCTTGGTCGGTTTAGGCCTGGCATTGATTATCATCTGGTTCACGCCCGAGTTGCGCCAGAATGCTCTGCGCCTTGACCTTAACGGTCATTACACAGCGCAGCATATGAGCTTTGCATCCGGTGTGAATCGCGCAGCCCCGGCCGTGGTATCGATTTTTTCTGAAAGCTTCAGTAATCAACCGAGATTCAAACGGCAAAATACCGTCCAGGAGCTTGGCTCTGGCGTGATCATGAGCCGAGAAGGCTATATCCTTACTAACTATCACGTTGTAAATAATGCTGATCAAATCATTGTGTTGCTGCCGGATGGGCGTTTATTCAACGAGGTACAATTGGTCGGGTATGACACTATTACAGACCTCGCGCTGTTAAAAATTAAGGCTGAGCACTTACCCGTTATCCCGGTTGACGATGCTTTTACCCCGCAAGTCGGAGATGTTGTTTTGGCCATCGGTAACCCGTTAAACCTGGGACAAACCATCACTCAGGGGATCATCAGTGCCACCGGTAAGCAAACCCTGACTGACAGCCAGTACAACAGCCTGCTACAAATGGATGCAGCGGTAAACATGGGCAACTCAGGTGGCGCACTGGTCAACTCCAATGGCGATCTGGTCGGGATCACATCCGCACAATTCAGAGCCCGATACAATATCGATATTCAGGGCATTTCGTTTGCCGTGCCTTACTCGCTGGCCAAAGATGTGATGGCTAAACTGATCAAAGATGGCCGGGTTATCCGTGGCTACCTGGGCTTCAGAGGCACACCAGTCGATAATACAGGTCAGGAAGTAACGAATGTCTACACCACTATTGTGGGTTTACGGATCAGCGATTTAGACCCTCTGGGCCCAGCCTGGCAAGCCGGTATGAAAGAAAATGACATAGTCACAAAAGTGGCAGGTGAACCCGTTAAAAACCCGCAGCAGACTTTGCGTAAGATAGGTAACACAGCTCCCGGCACACAACTGGAGTTTGAAGTGTATCGGGGCGACCGTCACCTGACCTTTATGGTGGAAGTTGCTGAATTGGAAACTCCGATTTATTAAAGCCTTAAACGAGTTCAAGACAACAAAAAAGCGAGCATAGCTCGCTTTTTTTATCATATCTATTCAGCTTAATTATGGCGGCGCTTTATCTTGGCACCCAGCTGGCTGAGTTTATCCTCAATGCGTTGGTAACCGCGGTCAACATGATAAATACGGTCAACCACTGTTTCACCTTCGGCCACGATCCCGGTTAAGATCAAACTGGCCGACGCCCGCAGATCGGTCGCCATCACCTGTGCACCAGACAAAAACGCCGTCTCACCACAATACGCAGTATTACCTTCAAGGCGAATATTGGCCCCCATACGTTGCAGTTCAGGGACATGCATAAAGCGATTCTCAAAGATGGTTTCAGTGATGGTTGCACTGCCATTTGCGACCACATTCAGCGCGGTAAACTGCGCCTGCATATCGGTTGGAAAACCCGGATGAGGCATGGTTTTGATATTCACCCCCTGCAATTCCCGGCCACGCATACTGACAAAAATACTGTCTTGTGATACCTCAACCAATGCATTGGCATCGCGCAATTTATCCAGCACAGGTTCCAAGCTGTGGTAGTCGGTGTTTTTACACAGTACTTCACCCTGACTCATCGCCGCCGCCACCAAAAAGGTACCAGTCTCGATTCTGTCAGGAAGGATCTTGTGTTCACACCCTTGCAGGGCTTCTACCCCTTCGACTTCGATCCGACTCGTACCGGCACCAGAAATCTTGGCCCCCATGGCAACCAGACACTCAGCCAAATTGACAATTTCAGGCTCGCGCGCCGCGTTTTCCAGCACCGTTTTACCCTCAGCCAGTGTTGCTGCCATTAAGAGGTTTTCAGTCGCACCAACTGATACGGTTTCCATGAAGACTTCAGCACCATGCAAGCGCTCACCTTGTGCAATATGCGCATTGATATAGCCATTCTCAACACGAATAGTCGCGCCCATTTTTTCCAGTCCGGCGATGTGTAAATCCACAGGCCGTGCACCAATAGCACACCCCCCTGGTAATGACACTTGCGCTTTCCCAAACCGAGCAAGGAGTGGACCTAGGGCCAGCACGGATGCCCGCATCTGCTTAACTAATTCGTAAGGAGCCAGTACTTTATCGACTTTGGCACCATCAATTTCCAACAACTGACCGCGCCAGTTTACCTCAGCCCCTAAGGTGCGCAGCAAGGCTTCTGTAGTCCCTATATCCCTGAGTCTGGGTACATTACTGAATGTGCTTTTTCCATCGGCCAGAATCGCCGCAAAGAGAATTGGCAGGGCTGCATTTTTAGCCCCGGAAATAGTGACTTCACCGTTTAAAGTGGTGCCACCTTGGATAACAAACTGATCCATTGTGGCTCCAGATTATTGAGGTAAGATAAATTTGCGCTCGCGTTGCCACTCAGTTGGCGTAAAGGCCTTAATGCTGACGGCATGAATAGTGCCGTCTTTAATCACTTCCATCAGCGGGGCATAGACCATTTGCTCGCGCTTCACTCGGCGCAAATCTTCAAAGCAGCCGCCAACCGCGATCACTTCATAATGACTGCCTTCTGATTTAACTTTGACTTCGTCAAGTTCCAGCGCTTCTTGTAGTAAAGCTTCGACTTGGTTTGTTTCCATTGGACTCACTCAAATAGGTTGCTGACCTGTCCCAGCGCCATCAGATTTTGTAGCTGGTCAGGCACGTTTTTTAACTCAAGACGCACGTCTTGCTGTTTTAATTTGCCTAAAGAGTGAATTAACCAAGCTAAGCCCGCGGTGTCAACCCTGGATACCTCAGAAAGGTCAAAATACAGGACTGACTGCGCATTTTCTAACAACTGGTTAAGAAGCGATTCATTTGTCAGGCTATCTCGTGTGAGTTCACCGACCACCGCGACTGTGTCAGCCGCGGGTTTATTAAATTGCAAATTAGGCATTGCCGTCGTCACCTCGAAACTGCACAGGCAGCTTGCTTTTCTTGTCCAGTAACTCAATCACACGCTCAATGCCCTGCTGGCGCAAAATGCCATGCAGTTCAGATTGCTTTGCGTCAAGCAGACTGATCCCTTCTGCCATCATGTCAAAGGCACGCCACTCTCCATTACTGTCGCGACGCACTTTGAAATCAATTTTAATATCCGGTTTACCCGCTTCAATTATCTTAGTTTTAACTATAGCGATTTTATCACCATCGGCATCGCGAGCCGGTTCAAACTCAACCTTCTGATCGGTATACTGAGTAAACACCCCTGCATAAGTCGCAACCAGATAAGACTTAAACACGTCGATAAACGTACGGATGTGCTCGATTGCCTGACGTTTCTCTTCTTTGTCCTCAATGTTGCGGACTTTCTGGATGTGGCTGCCCAGTACGCGATAAGCGGCGTATTTGTAGTCGATATAAGGCAATAGCTCTTCTTCCACAATCACGCGCAGGTGTTCTTTGTCCTGCTCAATCTTAGTCTGATCTTTGGTCACGCGTTTAAAGGTATTGTCTGCAACTTGTTGCACCATAGTGTAAGGGTTAGTCATATCTACTTCACTGGCAGATACTATACTGGCAAGTCCAATTAGAAAAACACTTGCAAAGAAACCCAAAACTTTCGCCATCATGGTCATTACTCACTACTTTGATTAAACAGGAATTGGCCAATCAGTTCTTCCAGAACCAATGCCGACTTAGTATCTGTGATCATGTCACCATTTTTCAGGGCTGCACTTTCAACACCAAACAAGTCGCCCAAATCGAGCTCATCATTGCTTACTACCTCTTCACCCAGGCAAGTCTGTTTCGCAGATTGAGACGCAATCACCGGAGAAATACCCAGATACTGTTCACCCAAAATGCCCGACGTCAGGATCGACACAGACGTGGTATCCGAAAATTGACACTCATAGTGACTATCAATGCTCATGCTTACAACCGGCACAAACTCTTGTGGGTGGATGCTGATCCCCTCAACGCGGCCTATCACCACGCCGCCTACTTTGATTGGCGCACGCGTTTTAAGCGAGCCGATGTTGTCAAATTTGGCCTCTAAGGTATAGGTTTCACCATTGCCGCTAATCCCTGCATTGGCCACTTTTAGTGCCAGCATTACGAAGGCGGCCACACCTAAAGCCACGAACAGGCCGACCAGTATTTCTATTTTCCGTGTATTCATGTTTCTACAAACCCTTAACTTGAAAACATCACTGCTGTCAGAACAAAATCGAAGCCCAGAACAGCAAGAGAAGAATGAACCACCGTTTCTGTGGTGGCTTTACTGATCCCCTCGGACGTTGGGATACAGTCATACCCTTTGTATAGCGCAATCCAGGTCACGATGAGCGCAAATACAAAACTTTTAATCAGCCCATTGACAATATCCTGCTCAAAGGACACCTGAGATTGCATAATGGACCAGAAGCTACCTGAATCGACCCCTAACCAGTCCACACCAACCAGATGTGCACCGAGAATCGCAATAGCTGAGAAAATTAACGCTAACAGCGGCATACTAATAAAGCCTGCCCAAAAACGGGGAGAAATCACGCGTTTCAGTGGATCAATGGCCATCATCTCCAGACTGGAAAGTTGCTCAGTGGCTTTCATCAGACCAATCTCCGCAGTCAACGCACTGCCTGCCCGGCCTGCAAACAATAATGCAGTGACCACAGGTCCCAGTTCACGTAACAAACTCAGTGCCACCAGCGGCCCCAGACTGTCTTCTGCCCCATAGTCGACCAATACAGTGTAGCCCTGTAGCGCCAGTACCATGCCGATAAAGAGGCCTGATACCATAATAATAAGCAACGACTGATGGCCAACCATATACAGTTGGCGGATCAGTAAAGGGCCACCTTTTCTGAAATTGGGCATGCTGCACAACGCCCCCAATAACATGCGAGTTGCCCTGCCTAGCGACGCAAAGCGGCTCAGTGTTTTGTGACCTAACTTCTGCAAAAAATCCATCAATGGCTCCCTCCTGCCAGTAACTCATCCTCATACGGTGCGGCATCGAAATGGAACGGCACCGGCCCGTCGGAGTGGCCTTGCAGGAACTGCTGTACCAGTGGCGATTCGTGCGCCAACATTTGTTCAGGTGTACCGCTACCAATAACACCCTGTTCAGCGATAATCACAACGTGATCGGCAATACTGAGTACTTCAGTTACATCGTGGGTAACGATTAAAGACGATAAGCCCAGCACTTCATTGAGTGATTTAATCAAGCGCACCAGGACGCCCATTGAGATAGGATCTTGCCCTGCAAACGGCTCGTCATACATAATCAATTCAGGGTCAAGCGCAATGGCTCTGGCCAAAGCGGCACGACGTGCCATGCCACCCGATAACTCAGATGGCATTAGATCGCGCGCGCCACGCAAACCAACCGCCTGTAACTTCATCAGTACCACCAGGCGAATTAATTCTTCACTGAGCTTAGTGTGCTCTCGGAGCGGAAAAGCAATGTTGTCAAATACAGACATGTCCGTGAACAAGGCACCACTTTGAAACAACATGCTCATTCGCTTACGCGCCTGATACAGTGCCTGGCGGGACATAGATGGAATACTGTCACCACAGAAGAGGATTTCCCCACTATCGGGCTTGAGCTGACCACCGATCAGCCTAAGCATAGTGGTTTTACCAATACCACTGGGTCCCATAATGGCCGTAATTTTCCCTTTGGGGACGGAGAAACTCATATTTTTGTAGATTGTCCTTTCACCACGAGAAAAGGTCAAATCCCTGACTTCAACTATTGACTGCGTCAAGTCGCTCTCCACATCATACTTTTTTCAATTGTGGAATAATACGTTGTTTTGCTGCGAGATGGAAAACCCTTAATGGTAAAATTTTGTAATTGATTCGCCATATTTGTTGTGCGAAATAGGCACCTCTCGGGGTTTTTTCCTCTCTCAAAAGCGATGACTTTATTTATACATTTGATGAGCGATTTGATACTATCTGCGCCATTGAATTTAGTAACTTGGCTTAGACTTCATGGTTTTATCGTTTGTCATACTCATTCTTGGATTCATTGCCCTGGTATGGAGTGCCGATCGCTTCGTGTATGGCGCTGCGGCGCTGGCCAAAAACCTCGGGGTACCAACGTTGATTGTGGGTTTGACTATCGTTGCAATGGGCTCCTCAGCACCTGAAATGATGGTCGCTGCGCAAGCTGCGCTGGTCGACAAAACTGACACCGCCGTTGGCAACGCCATTGGCTCCAACATCGCCAATATCCTCATGGTACTTGGTATTACAGCACTATTGCGTCCACTGGCGGTTGGTTCAGGCATTTTAAAGCGTGAGATGCCGCTGTTGGTAGTCGTGTCACTGGCCGCCTGGTTGATCATCAGTGATAACCAGTTTAGCGCGCTGGAAGGTTGGCTGCTGTTAATTGGCTTTTTTGTGTTTATCGGTGGCCTAATCTATATCTCAAAAACAGGCAAAACCGACCAGGACGATCCGCTTATTTCCGAAGCCTGTGATGAAGTTCCAAGTGATGTCCCAATGAGCAAAGCCATATTTTGGCTGGTTGTGGGGATGATTTTATTGCCGGTGAGTGCCGACTACCTGGTCGACGCAGCCGTCGACATTGCAAAATACTTTGGCATGAGCGACCTGCTGATCGGTCTGACTATTATCGCTATCGGAACCAGTTTACCTGAGTTGGCCGCCTGTGTGGCCGGCGTGCTCAAAAATGAAGACGACCTGGTACTGGGTAATATCATCGGCTCAAACATCTTTAATATTCTGGCAGTGTTGTCCATTGCGGGGATCCTGAATCCGGCAACACTGGACAGCAATATTGCAAACAGGGACATCTATGTCATGCTCGGCGCAACAGCCGCATTAGTGCTGATGAGTGTTAGCCTCAAAGGGCGCCGACAAATTAACCGTGTTGAAGGCGGGCTACTCCTTGGTGCATTCTGTGGTTATATGTACTTTATTATATAAGGATTCAGCATGAGCACGCACAATTTTATTGGTTCTGCCAAACAGGTACTAGAAATCGAACAACAAGCGATTATCGAGATCGCCCAGTATGTTGATGCACGATTTACTGCTGCCTGTGAACTCATGTTGCAATGCCGTGGTCGAATCATAGTGATCGGCATGGGTAAGTCAGGTCATATTGGCAATAAAATCGCGGCGACACTGGCCAGCACGGGCACGCCAGCATTTTTTGTTCACCCGGGTGAGGCTAGCCATGGTGATTTAGGCATGATCACGGCTGATGATGTGGTATTACTGATCTCTAACTCAGGTGAGACGCACGAAGTATTGGCCATCGTGCCGGTAATCAAACGCATTGGCGCGCAAATCATCAGCATGACGGGTAACCCCGAGTCGAACATGGCAAAGCTGGCAGATATCCATTTGTGCATTAAAGTCTCCAAAGAAGCCTGCCCATTAGGGCTCGCACCAACGGCCAGCACCACAGCTACTCTGGTCATGGGAGACGCCTTAGCGGTGGCACTGCTCGAAGCCCGCGGCTTCACGGCAGATGACTTTGCCTTGTCTCACCCTGGAGGCAGCCTGGGTAAGCGTCTGCTGTTAACACTGGCGGATGTAATGCATTCGGGCAAAGCGGTACCCGTTGTATCGCAAGGCTGCACGGTGACCGATGCCCTGTTTGAGATGTCAGGCAAAGGTCTCGGCATGACCACCATTGTCGATGCAAAGGGGCAGCTCCAAGGCTTGTTCACAGATGGCGATTTACGCCGTATTATTGAGCAAAGACTGGATTTACACAGTACCCCGATAGACTCCGTCATGACCAAGCAATGTACCACAGTGACACAGGATATGTTGGCTGCTGAAGCATTACATATCATGGAGAAAAAACGCATCAATGGCCTGATTGTCATTGATGAGCAAAATTGTCCAATCGGCGCGTTAAATATGCAAGATTTGCTGCGAGCAGGAGTATTATAAATGCTGTTTTCCGATCTATATCAACCCATCGATGATACTGTTGTACAAAAAGCGCAGGCGATTAAACTGCTGATCTGCGACATCGATGGGGTATTCTCTGATGGCCGCATATATCTGGGCAATCAGGGCGAAGAGTTAAAAGCATTTAATACCAAAGATGGTTTCGGCATAAAAGCCCTGATCAATGGCGGCGTTGAAGTGGCAGTAATCACGGGGCGTCATTCACACATTGTTCAGCAGCGCATGACTAGCCTCAACGTTAAGTACATCTATCAGGGTATGGAAGACAAGTTGCAAGGCTACGCTGAGTTGAAAGACAAATTGCAGCTGGCAGATCACGAGATTGCCTATATCGGCGATGATGCACCAGACTTACCTGTGATGCTCAAAGTCGGTCTGTCTGTGGCCGTGCAAGACGCTCACCCTATGGTAGTTCGTGCAGCTGATTACAGAACTTTGTTACCCGGCGGGTTTGGTGCGGTTCGGGAGCTGACTGACTTACTGCTGCTCTGTCAGGGCAAATCATTGGGTTATGAAGGCAGTAGCGTATGACCGTACTTCGCGCCTTATTGCTCGTTGTATTCAGCCTCACCATGTTATGGCTGTGGTATCCCTATTTAACGCAATCGGGACAGGTCGCACCGCGATCAGAAGAAGTGCTGGCTAAACCCGATTATGTCGCCATCGATCTGAAGCAAACCAATTACGCAGAAAATGGGCAGCTCAGCTATCAAATTACGGCAGATAGAATGGAACTCTATCAGGAGCTAGGGTTTAGCCACTTTACCGCGCCGATTTTTACATTGCACAACGACCAACAAAACTGGCAACTCAAGGCCAATGAAGCCACCTTATATGGCAACAATACGCTGATTTTGGAAGGTGAAGTGCAGGCAACAAATCTGACGGCTGATGCCATGATAAAGCACATCAACGCCGATCATGTGCAAGTCGATATTAATGAAAAGCACATGCGCTCTGAACACCCAGTAGAAATTACCGGGCCAAACTTAACGATTTCAGGTAAAGGCTTAGTGGCCGATCTCAATACCGAAATCATTGAACTCATCAACCACACTGAAACAATTTATTATGAGCAATAAATTAACCTGTTCCTTGATCTTACTGTGCACTTTGAGTGCCTTTCATCCTGCAGCTTATGCAGAAAATACAGCTGCTGATCAGGTGATTATCAGTTCTGGCACTCAGCTGGCCCAGTTGCAAACCAATATTGGCGTATTCGAGGAAAACGTCGAAATCATTCACGGTGACCGGAAAATTCTGGCCGATCGTCTCGAGGTGCACCGTCGGGAAGAACTGGGTAAAAACAAGCAGCTGCTGGTTGCAACAGGCAGCCCAGCCGTATTTCAAGAGCGTCAGACGGATGGCTCTTTACTCAAGGCAACCGCCAAAGAAGTGCGCTATGACGTCGCAAACCGCATGCTCACCATAAAAGGCGGTGCAGAGATCAGTCAGGCAGGGCAAAAAATTAGCGCGCAAACCATCGTTTATGATATGGAAAAGAAGCTGATCAGCGCACAGCGCGGGGAGCAAGAACAAAACCGTGTGAGAACCATTCTGTTACCTGAAAAAGAGAACCCCCAGCAACCAAAAGAGAAGGGTAATCCGTGAGTAAATTAACCGCCACCGCACTGGCCAAAAGCTATAAGGGCAGACAGGTTGTTAAAAACGTTGAGTTAAGCGTTGAAGCTGGCAGTATTGTTGGCCTCCTTGGCCCAAATGGCGCAGGTAAAACCACCACTTTTTATATGATTGTCGGCCTGGTGCCCAGTGATAAGGGCAGCATACATATTGACGAACAAGACATTACCTTATTGCCAATGCATAGCCGAGCAAGACTTGGGATTGGTTACCTGCCACAAGAGTCCTCTATTTTTCGCAAGCTGACCGTCTATCAGAACCTGATGGCCATTTTAGAAACTCGTAAAGAGCTGAACAAAGAACAACGAGAAGTCATCCTCAATGAGCTGTTAGATGAGTTTAATATCCAGCATATTCGCGATAGCCAGGGTATGGCACTATCGGGCGGTGAACGACGCCGGGTAGAAATTGCCCGCGCCCTTGCGGCAGATCCAAAATTTATCTTATTAGATGAGCCTTTCGCTGGTGTTGATCCTATTTCAGTGTTAGATATAAAGAAAATTATAGAACACCTGAAAAACCGTGGGATAGGCGTACTGATCACTGACCACAACGTGCGTGAAACGCTGGACGTCTGTGAGAAAGCTTATATAGTGTCACATGGTGAACTGATAGCAGCAGGCACCCCGGAGCATGTTCTGGCCGATCAAACCGTGCGGGATGTCTACCTAGGTGAGCAATTCAGGCTATAGTTATAAAATTAGAAGTAAATAACAAAAAGGATTGTTAGAGATACATGAGGCAATCGCTACAGCTGCGCATGGGGCAGCAACTGACAATGACACCACAACTGCAACAGGCTATTCGTCTGTTACAGTTGAGTACGCTAGATCTCCAACAAGAAATCCAAGAAGCGCTTGATAGCAACCCTTTGTTGGAAGTGGAAGAAGGTGAGTCTGAATCACAAGATAATGAAACTCAGTCCAAGTCGGATTCCGATTTGGAGCAACCTACAACGAGTGACAACGACAGCTATGAAGAGGCGGCTGTCAGCGACTACGAACAAGACAGCGATGCTGCACTAAACAAAGACACCGTCAGCGACGATTTGGCAATGGACGTAACCTGGGATGAGTACATCAGTGCCGCACCGGCAAGCAGTTCAGGCCCAATGCCGGAAGACGAAACCATTTACCAGGGTAAAACGACTGAGACATTGCAAGAATACCTGATGTGGCAGTTGGAACTGACGCCTTTTAGTCCAACAGACAGAGCCATCGCCCTTGCAATTGTAGAAGCGGTTGATGACGCAGGCCTGTTGACCATCAGCTGCGAAGACATCGTCGAAAGCATGAATCAGGACAACGATGACGAGCTGATCGAGCAGGATGAAGTAGAGGCCGTACTGAAACGGATCCAACTATTTGACCCCGTTGGGATTGCTGCACGCAGCCTGCAAGAATGCCTGTGCATTCAGCTCAACCAGTTTGACCCAAATACCCCCTGGCTTGCACAGACCAAAGAAATTCTGACTGAGCACATAGATCTGTTAGCCAGCCGGGATTACCGCACTTTGATGAAAAAAACCAAACTCAAAGAAGCGGATCTGAAAGAAGTAATGACCCTGATCCACGGCCTAAACCCGAAACCTGCCGCCAGCATAGTGCAAGAAGAAGCAGACTATGTGATCCCGGATGTGTCGGTTAAAAAAGTGAAAGGGCGCTGGGTTGTTGAACTCAACCCCGATTCAATGCCAAAAATTAGAGTGAATGACCACTACGCTGCGATGTCCCGTTCAGTCAAGTCCAGCACAGATAGTCAGTTTATTCGTTCACACTTGCAAGAGGCAAAATGGTTCATCAAGAGCCTGGAAAGCCGCAATGAAACTTTATTAAAAGTTACTAATTGCATTGTGCAGCAACAACAGGCATTCTTTGAACATGGCCCCGAGGCAATGAAGCCGATGGTACTGAATGATGTGGCCGAAATGGTCGACATGCATGAGTCCACGATTTCACGTGTAACAACTCAAAAGTATATGCACACGCCACGCGGTATCTATGAGTTGAAGTATTTCTTCTCAAGCCATGTCAGCACTGAAAACGGAGGAGAATGCTCTTCGACTGCAATCAGAGCATTGATCAAAAAGCTAATTGCCGCAGAAAATACAGCTAAACCTTTGAGTGACAGCAAGATTGCGGACGTATTGGCAGATCAAGGGATCAAAGTGGCTAGACGTACAATTGCCAAATACCGAGAGTCTTTGGCTATCCCACCGTCCAATCAGCGTAAAAGCCTGATTTAGACGTAACTACAGAAGGAAAATGCTTATGCAACTAAATTTAACTGGTCGACATGTAGAAATCACCGATTCGTTAAGAGACTATGTAACAAACAAGTTTGCGAAGCTAGAAAGGCACTTTGATCACATCAATAATGTGCATGTTATCCTAGATGTCGAAAAGCTCATCCAAAAAGCAGAAGCCACATTACATGTGAACGGGGGAGAAATCTTTGCCTCAACCGAACACCGGGATATGTATGCCGCAATAGACGGACTTATCGATAAGCTTGACCGCCAGGTGATCAAGCACAAAGAGAAGCTAACTCGACATTAATCATGAAACTAAGCTCATTGATTTCACAGGACTGCAGCAAAGCTGCGGTCCTTTTTAATAGTAAGAAACGTATTTTAGAGTACATCAGTGAGTTGGCTCAAAGCCAGCTTCCAGACAGTAATGCCCATGACATCCTTGATGCGCTATTGAGCCGCGAAAAACTCGGTAGTACGGGGATCGGAAAAGGGATAGCCCTGCCACATGGCCGCATGGCAGGCATAGATAAAGTGGTGGCTATGCTGCTTGTTAATCAGCAAGGCATTGCCTTTGATGCCATTGACAATCAACCCGTCGACATTTTTGTGGCACTCATCGTACCCGAGGGAGAAAATCAACAACATTTGCAGACCTTGGCAACGATCGCTGATAAACTTAAAAACAAGGTGTTTTGTAAACGTATCAGACAAGCTCACAATGATCAGGAGTTATTCGCGATAATTGAAGAGTTTGACAACTAACGGAGAGTTTCTGTGCAGTTAATTATTGTCAGTGGTCGTTCTGGCTCAGGAAAATCGGTCGCCCTTCGCGTGCTGGAAGACTTGGGTTATTACTGCGCCGATAATATCCCAGTCAACTTGCTGCCTGCATTGGTGCGCAGTGTGTCAGACAGCTATGATAAAATTGCCGTGAGCGTTGACGTACGTAACCTGCCAAAAGATCAGCAAGAACTCGACGATATTTTGGAATACCTCCCCGGATTTGCAGAACCCAACATATTCTATCTGGACAGTGAAGATCAGATCTTAATCCGTCGCTTTTCAGAAACACGCCGCCTGCACCCGCTGTCATTGGCTGATCTGTCGCTGGACAAAGCAATTAAAAAAGAAAAAGAGCTGCTTGACCCGCTTATCCGCCGCGCCAATATCACCATTGATACCACGGACATGAGTATCCACCAGCTGGCAGAGCGTATCCGGGAAAAGATCCTCGGTAAAAAGGACAAACAATTAATCATCACCTTTGAGTCCTTTGGCTTTAAGCATGGTATTCCGAAAGAAGCCGACTACGTGTTTGATGCCCGCTTTTTACCAAACCCACACTGGGAACCAGACCTTAAACCGTTAACCGGTTTAGATAAACCTGTTATTGATTACCTGTCTAGCCACAGCTTAGTGCAAAAATTTACCTGGCAGATCCAGACCTTTGTGCAAACCTGGTTGCCCCATCTGGAACGCAATAACCGCAGCTACCTGACCATTTCAATTGGCTGTACTGGTGGACAACACCGTTCCGTATATCTTGCCCAAACGTTAGGTGAGCGTTTTGCCCGCACCCACAACAATGTGAAGATCCATCACCGCGAACAAGAAAAATGACACAACGCTTTGAAGATACCTTTCTGATCCAGAATAAGCTGGGGCTACACGCTCGTGCAGCCAGTGTGCTGGCAGAACTCTCCACTCAGTTCGATGCCAACATCACGCTGTTTCAGGGCAGTAAAGAAGCAGAGGGTGACAGTGTACTGGCTTTATTGCTACTTGAAAGTAGTCAGGGCAAAGAAGTCAAAGTCGTCTGCGAAGGGCCAGATGCCGAACGCGCTTTACATGCCATTGGCAATCTCATTGCAGATAAATTTAACGAATCAGAGTAACTCCTCTTCACTTTTCTCCGATCAGACAGACACAAAACTGCCGCTTCATGACGGCTTTCTTCGCTTTTTTTAGATATACCAATTGATATTAAAACAGCTATAATTATCATAAGCCTATAATCAATGCGCTATATACTCGTTGACAAGCCTACTTGTCGACTATCCAACCTGGGATGCCTATGCCTGAAGCTTTTGAACAAGACTACACACTGGAGCTATTGCAGCAAGTTACGAATGCCCTTAACAGTGGTCAGTTTGTTCAAGTCAGGCGAACCTTAGCCGAAATTCCACCCTGCGACACCGCGCTATTGCTGGAGTCCTCCCCACATAAAATCAGAACCCTGCTTTGGCAATTGGTTGACCCGGATATACAGGGTGACGTGCTTGAAGAGCTGTCTGAAGATGTGAGACTCAGCATCATTGCCAAAATGGAGCCAGAGCTGATCGCTGCGGCGACAGAAGACATGGATGATGATGATCTCGGTGAAGTCCTGAGAAGCTTGCCAGATCCCGTCTATCAGGACGTTATCGGTGCCATGGACTCGCAAGACAGAGCCCGAGCAACCCAGGCACTGTCTTATGTCGAGCACTCCGCAGGCGCATTGATGAACACAGATACAGTGACGATCCGCCCGGATGTGTCACTGGATGTCGTGTTACGTTATCTACGCCTCAAAGGGGAGCTCCCTGATGGCACCGATGACCTGTACGTAGTAGACAAAGACAATTGCTTTTTGGGCTCCCTGCCAATCAGTGTGCTTTTAACCAGCCAGCCTGACAAACTGGTTAATGAGTTAATGAATGAAGAACGTGAAACTATTCCCATTTCAATGGACGAAAGCGATGTCGCCCAGCTGTTTGAACGTCATAATTGGATCTCAGCACCAGTAGTAGACGACAACGCACATTTGCTGGGGCGTATCACCATCGATGACATCGTTGATGTTATCCGAGAGGACGCCGAACACAGCCTCATGAGTATGGCTGGTCTCGACGATGAAGAAGATACCTTTGCGCCGGTCTGGAAAAGTAGCCGTCGCCGTTCAATCTGGCTGGGGATCAACCTGCTTACTGCACTGATGGCCGCTTTCGTTGCCAGCTTTTTCGAAGGCACCTTAGATATTTTACCGATCCTCGCAGTATTGAATGGCATAGTCCCCAGCATGGGTGGTGTGGCTGGCAGTCAAACCCTGACTTTGGTGATCCGTGGTATTGCTCTGGGGCACGTTAACGCCACTAACCAGCGCTTCTTACTGGGTAAAGAGCTCGCCATTGGCGCCTTGAATGGGTTACTCTGGTCTTTGCTGATTGCAGGTGTGATTGCCCTGTGGCAATGGGATTTTGTACTCGGGGGCGTGATTGCCTTTGCAATGTTTATGAATCTGGTTGCTGCGGGCATTGCAGGCGCCAGCATACCTCTGATTCTAAAAAGAATGAATATAGACCCAGCACTGGCGGGCAGTGTTGTACTGACCACAGTCACCGACATCGTAGGCATTTTTGCCTTCCTCGGCACGGCGACCTGGCTGCTTGTCTAAGCAGCCAAACACATACAACTACCGGTTACTGACCCGCAACTTGCATATTTTCTATCAGCACCGAGCCAGTTTGAACAGCGCCACGCGTTTCAATGTCTCCCCCAATTGCCTGAATTGACTTAAACATATCCTTGAGGTTACCTGCAATGGTGATCTCACTGACTGGATATTGGATCTCCCCATTTTCTACCCAGAAACCGGCAGCGCCGCGTGAGTAGTCACCAGTTACCGTATTAACCCCCTGCCCCATAAGTTCAGTCACTAATAAGCCACGCCCCATGGTCCGCAGCAACGCGGCCAGGTCCGGCTCAGTGGCCTGTACCAGCCAGTTGTGGATCCCACCCGCATGGCCCGTACTACGCATACCCAGGCGTCTGGCTGCGTAGCTTGGCAACAAATAGGTCTCGAGTACGCCTCCTTTGATGATATCGCGCTCGGTTGTCTGCACACCTTCAGCGTCAAACGGGCTCGATGCGAGTGCCTGCAACAAGTGTGGCTGCTCTTTGATCGACACACAAGACGAAAAGACGTCAGTACCCAAACTATCCAGCAAGAAGCTCGACTTTCGATACAAAGCACCACCGCCAATGGCGGAAACCAGATGTCCAAACAGGCTATTGGCAATGTCAGCCCGGAATACAACCGGTACCCGCATGGTTTCCAGCTTACGACTGTTTAGCTTAGCCAGCGTCGACTCTGCTGCCTCTATGCCTACCTCTTTGGCATCTCTCAACTGCGAATGCACACGTGTGATGGAGTAAGCATTATCTCGTTGCATCACCCCATTTTCTTCACCGATCACCATAGTGCTTAAGGTGTGTCGGGTACGCGGAAACCCGGCCAGAAAACCATGGCTGTTGCCGTAAACGCGCAGGCCCTGATGACTGGCGACGCTGGCCCCATCAGAGTTAACAATACGCTCGTCGTAATTCAATGCCGCCTGCTCCGCTTCAAGACAGCGCTTCACACCTTCCTCAGGTGTCAGTGACCAGGGATGGAAAAGATCTAAATCAGGCACCACCTCAGGCATTAACTCAGCATCAGCCACACCATTACAGGGATCATCCGATGTGAATTTGGCAATTTCGACCGCTTTTTCAACTACGGAACGCAAAGCTTTGGGACCGAGATCGGCCGTCGAAGCAGACCCTTTATGCTGACCAACGTAAACACTCAGTCCCAGGCCACCATCCTGGTTAAATTCAATCGTTTCAACTTCTCCCATTCGGGTACTAACTGATAAACCTGAAGTACGACTCATCGATGCCTCAGCAGATGTCGCCCCCAGTTGCTTTGCATAGTCCAAAACATCAGATACGGCTTGTTTTACTTCATCAATTTGCGTCCAAATGGGATCGTGTTGCTGGCTCATGTTTTTATTCCACAAATCATAGTACTTCTATAATCCTAACACAGCCTGCGCCGATGCGCTGTGACTCAAGTAAAGATTCTGTATGACACCCTTAGGCAATTTGCGCATTCATGTATGCATTACTGCTTTTTCTGACTTCTGATATAATCTGATCATCAATAACTGAAGTAAGTGCGGTAAAATGGCCAAAAAACCTACCCAAGAGCCAGAAGAAGAGATCATTTACGTCTCAAAGAGCGAATTAAAACGTGATGCACAGCAATACCATCAACTTGGCGTTGATATCGCGCAATTAGGGAAAAAGCAAAGAGAAAAGCTGCCACTCTCCCCTGAGCTGGTCGCAGCGATGGAACTGGCAGACAAGCTGCGCGGTAAGCACGATGCCTACCGCCGTCATCTGAACTTTATTGCCAAGCAACTGCGTACCACCAGTAATGTAGAAGAATTACAGCAAGGTCTGGATCTGTTACTCAACAGAAACAACCAGGCAGATGTCCTGCTTAATCAGGTAGAACAGCTCAGAGATGAACTGATAGCCAAGGGGGATGAAAAGATCAATACCCTGCTTGAAGCACATCCAACGCTGGAGCGCCAGAAGCTCAGACAACTGGTTCGCCAGGCGAAAAAAGAGCATCAGGCGGAAAAGCCAGGAAAAAGCTCTAAGGAGCTATTTCAGTTACTTAAAGAACTGATCCTACCATAAGCAAAGTGATAAAGCGTTCCGCAGTATAATACAACTTAGCTAAAATACTGCGGATAGTTTTTTAGGCTGTACCACCCACAGTGAGTTCGTCAATTTTCAGACTTGGCTGACCAACGCCAACAGGCACACTCTGACCATTTTTACCACACACCCCGACACCTGTATCCAGTTCCAGATCGTTACCAACCATAGATACCTTCTGCATAACATCCGGGCCATTGCCGATTAAGGTGGCACCTTTGATAGGCTGCGTCACTTTGCCATCTTCTATCAGGTAAGCTTCTGAAGCTGAAAATACAAATTTACCCGACGTAATATCAACCTGGCCGCCACCAAAGTTAGGCGCAAAGATCCCTTTCTTTACCGAAGCTATGATGTCATTTTGACTATGCTCACCCGGCAGCATATATGTATTGGTCATTCTTGGCATCGGCAGATGTGCATAAGATTCACGTCTGGCATTGCCAGTGGGTGTCACGCCCATCAATCGGGCATTGAGCTTATCCTGCATATAGCCTTTAAGCACACCCTTTTCGATTAGCACATTGTAGCCTGCCGGGGTGCCTTCATCGTCAATATTCAGTGAACCACGACGGTTATCCAAGGTACCGTCATCCACCACAGTACAGAGGCTGGAAGCCACTTGTTCGCCGACTCGCCCGCTAAATGCAGACGCGCCTTTGCGGTTAAAGTCCCCTTCAAGACCATGTCCCACCGCTTCATGGAGTAATACTCCCGGCCAGCCAGCCCCCAGTACAACTGGCATAGCCCCAGCAGGTGCATCAACCGCTTCCAGATTTACACGTGCCTGGTGAACCGCTTTGGTGACATAATGCTGCCAACGCGGCTTGCCATCGACCAGTTCTCTGAAGTAATTGTAATCCAGACGGGCTCCCCCACCGGCACTGCCTCGCTCACGACGGCCATTTTTCGCTAATAATACAGAGCAATTTAAGCGCACCAAAGGACGAATATCTGTTGCAAAAGTACCATCACTGGCTGCGATCAACACTTCTTCATATACCGCAGACATGGAGCTAACGACTTGCTCCGCTTCAGGGGCTAAATCACGGATCGCCGCTTCAACCTCTCGCAATAACGAAACTTTATCGGTATCGCTCATGCTCAACAGCGGCTGAGTTGCCTCAAATTGGGTCGCGGCTTTAACATCACTGAACACCTGAACCTGTTTATTCTCACCTTGCTGGGCAATACTTCTGGCGGCCATTGCAGCCTGGTTCAATGCTTCCATATTAATGGCATCTGAGTAACTAAACCCCGTTTTCTCGCCACTTACAGCGCGAACCCCAACTCCCCGCTCAATATTATAACTGCCCTCTTTAACGGAGCCATCTTCCAGCACCCAGGTTTCATGATAACTGGACTGGAAATACAGATCGGCATAGTCCACTTTGTGCTGATGAATGTATGCCAATGTTTGTTGCAATTGTTCCCGCGTTAAGTCACTGTCCGTCAGTAAATGTTGTTCGACGTGCTCGCTACCAAAATTACTCATAAAAATCGCTCTTAAATCGGTTATGTGCCGCTACAGGCATTTTCTGTCGGATGGCATGCAGGTCACTCAGATCAAGCTGGGCATGAATCACACCTACCTGAGTTTGCGCTTCGCCAAGGCACACGCCCCAAGGGGAAACCACCAGGCTATGACCATAGGTTTGCCGACCATTCTCATGCTCCCCAACCTGCGCGGCTGCCACCACATAGCATTGTGTTTCTATCGCCCGCGCCTGTAACAAAGGCTGCCAGTGTGCAGCCCCGGTGACGGTTGTGAAAGCACTGGGTACCAGCAGTATCTCCGCGCCCTGTTCACGCATCGCCTGATACAGACCCGGAAAGCGTAAATCATAGCAAACGCTCAATCCCAGACGGCCAAAGGGGCTATCCACGGTGACAATGTCATCACCGGGACGAGTCAGAGTTGACTCCCTATATTGCCCGGCGCTGTCAGCGACATCCGCATCAAACAGATGGATCTTATTATAGCGTGCAACTTCGACCCCTTCATTGTTAAACAGCAGACTGGCTGCATAATAACGACCCAGGCCATCTGTGAGGGCGATGGTACCCGCAGCTAGCCAGATATTAAGGTCCCGGCAAAGCTGCTGAATTTGTGTGATCCAGTAGGCATTATTTTGGGCTTGTGCAAGCGTTTGCTGAGGAGTCTGACAAAATGCCAGCCAGGATTCGGGTAAACACACCAACGCAGGTTGCATCAGTGTTTGCTGGCTGAGTAAAGCTTTTAACTGCTCAAGATTCTCCTCAGGGTGCACCCCTGAACACATCTGTACAACATAGATATGGCCGCTTTTCATGGTTGTTCCTCTTGACCTGTCTCTGAGCTCAGACTGCCGGGACCCTCCCCTGCCTCCACAGACTTGTCCGTCTGTGTATCTGATGCATCTTGCTGTGGCGTCTGTTCGCCTAACCTGGGTATATCAACTTGTGTGTCTGGGGTTTCCTCACCTTGAGGGACAACGGGCTGCGCAGGTTTCTCAGGCTGTGAACCCGGAGGCTTAGGTAACTCGACCTCACGGCTCTTACGATCCAGTTCGGTCACCACAGGCTCTGCCATAGTGCCGGTCACTTTAAATTTAATCTCTGAGATCACCCGTGCCGAATGGATCACTTTATCAAGGGCCAGTGCCGCAAGACCCGTGACCGGATTCACCATCCACCCCACAATCACTGGTAAACTCGACGTAACCTGCGGAGCAACTGACAGCTCGTAGTCAATGGCTTTGCTATTGAGATCGGCATATCCCCTGACCGACAAGTCGGCTGGCACCCCATCCAGTTGGGTATCCCCAGTATATACAACCCCTTTGTCGAGCTGGAAAGTGCCGTCAATGCGGTTGTAGAAAAACCCTTTGGCAAACACATCACGAAAATCCAGTTTGAGTTTACGAACCAGTGAATCCAAACTCAGCAAAGAAAACACCCGTGTGCCCTGATCGCTGATCTCAGCCAGATGCCCTTCACCCAGTTGCCATTTTACTGATCCGTCAAGCGTGGCAACATCAAATTCATAAGGCGCGTCTGCCCAGCTCAGGGCAAACTCAATGTCAGCACTGGAATCCTGAACGCTGGAAGTGATATCAAACTCTTCCATTAACTGACCAAAATCGCTGCTGGTCAGCGTGCCATTAAAGTGTGAGCGACCATTATGCCAACCACCCGTACCTTGCAGCACATGATCCCCTTTATCCACCTGCAAACGTGTGATCTGTAGCGCTTCGCCATTGCCCTGCAAGGCCAGGTCCACCTTATCCAGCTGATACTGGGTTATACGACAATCATCGCAGTTAAACTCTATAGCCGGAATGTTCGTTAACCACTGCAATGATGCCTCAGGCGCAGCTTGTGAATCATCGAGAGAAGCCGTTTCAGTCGTGGTACCCGCATCTGTCGGCTCAAGCGGGTTAAGCCGCAAATAGTCCGCTTGTATCTGGATTGGTTGTGCCGCATTATCATTTGGAAACTGTACCTGTGCTCTTAACTCTCTGGCATTCAATCGTGCCAGCAGCCCACTGGATTGCGGGCGAAGGCTTAACTCAAAGTCATTAACACCGAGTTCAAAGACATTTAACTGGCCTATCTGCGCGCGCAGCGTATCAAAAGCGGGTAATATGCCCGGCTGCTCCGACGGCTGTTCTACCTGTTCAATAATGCGGTCAATGAATGGCAGCCAAGGTGCCAGTGTGAGCTGAGGTTGAGTGATAGCCACATTGAATCCAGGCTGACTTAATGCACGATTAGTCTCAGCAAAGACAAGCTGAGCACGTTCAATCAAACCACTGTTATTGTCTAAAATGCCATCGAAGTAAAGCTGCTCACCAAGTGTGACGCTAATCAAATTAGAAATATCGTCACCACGTACCTGCGCCGTTAACTGCATACGCTCATCTGCCGACTTGCCAACCGGTGCAGGTAATTCAATATTGGCACCTTGTAAGTCGGATTTAAAATCTGCCTGATAACTGAAGCCTTGTTCGGTGAAGTCCAACATTACCTGTCCTGCCAATAAGGCATTACCGGTAATAAAATCGTCCATCAAGCCTTGTGTGAGCGGCAGCAACTTGTCGCTGGCTGCACTCAAACGCGTCTCAATGCCGAGCTGATAGCGGGCACTGTCACCTTGCCCTGACAAGCTGAAAAGTAACGGCATCCCTCGCCACAGCGCCCGGGTATTTTCCAGTTCAATGTTGTCATCAATAAATTTCAGTGTGCCACTTAGCTTATCAAGCGCCATGCCCGGTTGCTCTAGATAGAGGGCATTGTCCTTGAATTCAACCGCCCCCAGAACATTGACATCCAGCGACGCCAAATCGATCAGCAGATCGACATTACCTGTAACATCACCCTCAACCTGCGCGACCTGAAGAATATCAGCTAACGGGTCGGCGATTGGTGTGGCGTTGAAAAATGGTGCCAGCGTGCTGGCTTCCGTCGTGTGTACGATGTTGACGGTCAGCAAATTGGTTTGTTCAAGATCAGCCAGACTAACCACAACCCCACTGCTCAATGTCTGGTTCAACAGCTCACCGCTATTAACCGTAATATCCATTCGCTCATCGGCAAAATGCAATGTCACATCACCATTATGCAGGGCAGCCCAATCCGGCGCAAAGGCAAACTTAGCCTGATCAATCCGAGCCAGGACTTCAAAGCGACCATGATGTCCGCGGTACGGAAATTGTGTCAGCGGCCCTGACAACAATACTTGAGTGTGTCTGAGTCGCCCGCCCTGGATCCCGTTGTTAAGATAACTGACCAGGTTTTCATTCATCAGCTGTAGCGGGAAATAACGGCCCGCGATACTGGCATCGCCGCCAAATACATCGGCATATAAATCCAGCACAGGTTCTTCAAGCAAGCGTAAGTGCATTTCCAACGCAACACTTAAATCCTCATTGCTGAGCCACAGGTTATCCGACTGCACATGCCATTTATGTCCGTCATCCCGGTAAAAGTGAATGTCTCCGTTGAGTTCTTTGACGGCGATTGGGGCTATAAATTGCTCTTCTACCAACAGAGCCCGATCTTGTGCACTGAGACTGAGCACACCACGCTCTGGCGTGAGCATTAGCTCGGCATTGAGCCCTGAAAACCCCGGAATCCCACCGAGTTGTCGCCAACCGGCTTCCTCTAAAGCGAGCCACAACGACACGGGTGAATCACTTCCCATTGACACTCTGGCGGCGGTTATCAGGCCAGCAGGAGACAAAGCTTCTACTTGCTTCGCCCAGTCGAAGTGTGTGAGTGACAGCAACTGAGTGACATACGCCAGGTCCAGGCCCTGCATCCACAGCGTACGTTCACTATTGCTAAAATATCCCTCAATACTAAGCGCTGTGGGGCTTTGTTCATTTTGAGATAGCTGCAACTCAGAGCTACTTAATGCCCAGCCATTTTGCGCTGGTTGCAAATGCAAAGCCCCACCTTGTACAGCCAATTGTCTGTGGATTTGCCCTTGTTGCCAGCTAATGCTACTCGGTAACCAGTTGACCAGAATATCGTTGAACTTGCCTTGTTCCAGTCGCGCCCAGAGTTGCATATTCACGCTCGAACTGGCCGTTTGGTATTGCGGGTCAAGATACGCCTGCAACCAACTCATCAGCTCAACTTGCTGTGCATCAATGAAAATATCACCGGCCATTGCACTAAGCTGCTGACCATGAAAACGAAAACGCGCGTTTAGCTGACCTTTGGCAAGACCTGGGAAGGAGATCTGCCCCTCACCATTATGTACATCAGCACTGTTTTGCCAGATCAGATCCGGCACCAGTAGAGTGTGAGATTTATCGTCCGCAACCAGCAAAGTTACCTGGCTATTTTGAACTGCAAAATGGCCCGTATCGCCCAAAAACAGCTCTTCAATCAGCGCCTGTTGTTCAAACTCACCACTACCACCTTCCATGCTTTGCGCCATGGCCTGAATATCAACGGTGGCGTCAAAGCCATCCAGCACAAAATAGTTAGATACCAGTCGCCACTGCCGGACTGACTCGACCAGATTTAGCTGCAAGCTGGTCTGTGCGATATGCAAAGAGATAGGGGAACGGGCGTTGTCTTCAAAACTGACATCACGCAGCACCAGCGCCGGACCATTGCCCTGCCAGCTGGCACTTATGCTGCCAATGTTTAATTCAACTCCGAGCTGCTGGGTAACCAGCGACTCAATATCATGTTTATATTCATTGGCGTAAGGCAGGCTGTATTTGACCACCGAAACCAGGACGGCAAGCAGTACCAATGTGACAGCAAACACTTGCCACATTTTTCGTACACAAAAAAAACAAACCGCCTTAACCTGCATCGTGTCACTACATCATGACGACATCAAACTGCTCCTGGCTGTACAGGCTCTCAGTCTGAATACTGACCTGCTTACCAATAAACAGTTCCAACTCGGCCAGATTATGGTATTCGTCATTGACCAGCGCTTCACTGACCGCAGGTGACGCATAAACCATGAACTTATCGGCATCATAAGCACGATTTACGCGGACAATTTCGCGTAAAATCTCGTAGCAGACGGTTTCAACTGTCTTGAGAGAACCTCGGCCAGAGCAAGCTGGGCACACATCACACAAAATATGTTCCAGACTCTCACGGGTGCGTTTACGGGTCATCTCGACCAGCCCAAGGGCAGACAAACCATTAATATTGGCCTTAGCACGGTCTTTCGCCAGGGCTGTTTCGAGTGAATGCAACACCCGGCGCTTGTGCTCATCAGAAATCATATCGATAAAGTCGATAATGATAATTCCGCCCAGATTACGTAACCTCAGTTGTCTGGCGATGGCCGATGTGGCTTCAACATTGGTATTAAAAATCGTTTCTTCCAGGTTACGGTGACCGACGAACGCGCCTGTATTCACATCCACCGTAGTCATGGCTTCAGTCTGATCAAAAATCAAATAACCGCCTGATTTCAATTCGACCTTACGATGTAATGCTTTTTGAATTTCAATTTCGACATCAAACAGGTCAAAGATTGGCCGTTCCCCGGGGTAGTATTCCAGCGTTTGTGACAACTGAGGCACAAACTCCTCAGTAAAGTCCTTTAGTTGCTGGTAGGTCAATTTGGAATCGACCCGGATACGCTCCATGTCTTCACCGACATAATCTCTGAGTGTACGAAACGCCAGAGTGAGGTCTTCATGGAGGATGCTAGCTTTACTGGTTTTCTGTCGGCGCTTGATGATCTTTTGCCACAGTTTTTTGAGGAATTCAGCATCGTGTTGTAGTTCTGCTTCTGCGGCACCTTCAGCCGCGGTACGGACAATAAAGCCACCATTTTCATCATTGTACTGAGCAACAATTTTTTTCAGACGACTGCGTTCTTCTTCAGTTTCAATACGCTGACTGACGCCCACATGAGTGGCATCCGGCATAAATACCAGATAACGCGAAGGAATGGTGATGTCTGTGGTCAGTCGGGCACCTTTAGTACCGATTGGATCTTTCACCACCTGCACCATAATAAACTGGCCTTGTTTTACCAGCTCCCGGATATCCTGAACTTTCTTGATCGGCTGATCATCGACGCCTTCTTCAATCGATGCACTGTTTACAATGTCTGAAGCATGCAAAAATGCGGCTTTCTCCAGGCCAATATCAACAAACGCAGCCTGCATACCAGGCAGAACCCGGCTAATTTTGCCCAAGTATATATTGCCAACAATCCCCAGATTACCTACCCGCTCAACCTGCACTTCTTGCAGTACACCGTTTTCAATGAGTGCAACCCGGCTTTCGCTCGGGGTCACATTGATCAATAACTCACTACTCATCTACACCCGCCATAAATGCTTTAATCAGTTCATCCGTTTCATATAAAGGTAAGCCGACAACGGCAAAATAGCTACCAGATAACTGAGTAACAAATCGTCCTCCCAGTCCCTGAATGCCATAGCCCCCCGCCTTATCTTGCGGCTCGCCACTGTGCCAGTATTGCTCAATTTCCTGATCACTCAAGGGTTTAAATGTAACATCTGTTATCACAGTCTGGCTCAGTACACGTTTTGCATCTGCCACGGCAATCGCCGTCATCACCTGATGCGTTTGTCCGGATAACGCCTGCATCATAGCAATAAAGTCGTTTTGATCTGTGGGTTTGCCCAGCGCCTGTTGCTCAAGTACTACGATTGTATCGCTACCCAGTACTGGCGCATCCTGATAACCCATCGCCACACCACTGGTGGCTTTGAGACGCGCAAGGCGTTCAACATACGTCAGTGGCGCTTCACCGGGCAATCGGCTTTCATCTGCATCTACCGCAAATTGTGAAAAGGTATAACCAAGCTGAGTCAACAATTCGCGCCTGCGTGGCGATGCTGATGCCAGATAAAGAGTTGGTGTCATTAACGGATCCTAAAATGTCTGCGATACTTTCGTAATAACAGGAAAACCCAGGGCCAGCACAGCATACCTACCAAAGCAGGCCATAAATATCTGGGATTAAAATAAATGTCTAACAGGAAGTGATTCAGCCAAAACTGCAGTAGATGATACAAGGCTAAGAACAAACCAATAAGTACCGCCTGCTGCCAAATTGAGAAGTTTCTGATCTTCTGAAAGTTACTTGTCGTAATATACAAACAGATAGAGTAGGTCAGTGAATTCACGCCCAACGGCGACCCCGTCGCCAGATCCATTATCAACCCGGTACACCACGCCCAGCCTATGTTCACGCGATGCGGCAAAGCAATGGACCAATACATCAACACCAGTAAGACCCAGTCAGGACGGAATGGTTCAATGGAAAACGGCAGCGGCATCAGTGCCATGATTAGAGCAATAAACAGACTTAGGGCGACCAGGGCGTAACTTCGGTTCATGCCTCAGGCTCCTCTTTGGCCATCTTGCCCAAAATCACGAGCAAACGAATACGATCCAGTTGTGCCACGGGCTCAGCATACACTTTAGAGAAAGGCAGACCTTCATCACGATCAATTTCTGTAACCACAGCAACGGGATACCCCTCTGGAAAGGTACCGCCTAACCCCGATGTGACCAAAATATCTCCCAGACGAATATCCAAACTATGTGGCACATGCTGTAACTGCACCAGATTGATCTTGCCTGTGCCTTCAACCACAGTACGCACGTCATTGCGCAGAATGCGTACGGGCGTCGCATGAGTCGTGTCGGTCATGAGTAAAACGCGAGATGTGGTACTACCCACTTGGGTCAGTTGCCCGACAATGCCCATTTCATCAATCACAGGCTGCCCTTCCAGCACCCCATCTATGGCACCTCGATTCACCACCACCTGATGGCTGTATCGACTCGACCGGACCGACAAAACTTCTGCAATCAGACGCTCTCTTTGCTGCCGGGAAGACGCCCCCAGTAACGCACGCAATTGCTGGTTCTCACGTAGCAAGAATTGATACTGCTGAAGCTGCTCGCTTTGTAACAGCTGCTTTTTTCGTAAGGCTTCATTTTCCTGAAACAACCGGTCACGGGTATCCAGACTTTTCGCGCCCAGTGAAAATACTTCATAGGGCACGTTCGCCACGTAGAGCAGCGGACTTACCAGCGTATTAAGACTAGTCCGAACCAAGGTACCGCCTGAGGTGTATCTATCACCAAGGATCAACAGTACGCTAAGCACAACTGCGACAGTAAGTCGCAGTTGTAAAGAAATGGTCCGTCCAAATAACAGGTTCATCAGTCGTAACTAAATACGTCACCACCGTGCATATCTATCATTTCCAGAGCTTTACCACCACCTCGGGCAACACAGGTCAAGGGATCTTCTGCAACAACTACCGGGATCCCAGTTTCTTCCATCAACAGACGATCAAGGTCTTTCAGCAACGCACCACCACCTGTCAGCACCATACCATGCGCTGAGATGTCAGAAGCCAGCTCTGGCGGAGATTGCTCCAGCGCAACCATCACGGCACTGACAATGCCCATGAGAGGCTCTTGCAGCGCTTCCAGAATTTCGTGTGAGTTTAATGTAAAAGAACGCGGTACACCTTCAGCCAGGTTACGGCCACGCACTTCAATCTCAACTGGCACCTCACTCTTAAACGCAGAACCAATTTCGTGTTTGATATGCTCTGCGGTCGCTTCACCAATCAGGCTACCAAAGTTACGACGAACATAGTTGATGATGGCTTCGTCAAATTTGTCACCGCCAATACGAACAGACGATGAGTAAACCACACCGTTCAAAGAGATAATTGCCACCTCGGTGGTACCACCACCGATATCGACAACCATAGAACCTGTTGCCTCAGACACTGGTAAACCAGCACCAATTGCTGCGGCCATCGGTTCTTCAATCAGATACACTTCTCTTGCGCCTGCCCCCATTGCAGATTCACGAATGGCGCGCTTTTCAACTTGAGTTGCACCACAAGGCACACAAATTAAAACGCGCGGGCTGGGTCGCATAAAGTTATTGTTGTGCACCTGTTTGATGAAATGCTGAAGCATTTTTTCGGTGACGTAAAAGTCAGCTATCACGCCGTCTTTCATTGGCCTGATGGCTTTAATATTGCCTGGTGTCCGTCCCAACATTTGCTTTGCCGCTGTGCCCACAGAGGCAACGCTCTTTGGTCCACCAGCACGCTCTTGACGGATCGCCACAACAGAAGGCTCGTTTAGCACGATCCCTTCTTCTTTCACATAAATCAGGGTATTGGCAGTACCTAAGTCGATCGACAGGTCGTTTGAAAATAGTCCACGTAGTTTTTTAAACATGAGGCTGGGTAACCTTTAAAGAATTCTTTTTGCAAACCATACAGTGGCTAAGGCCACTGCGTTGAAATATTTCACTCTGTGTCTGTAACACAGCTGCACAGGCATGGATAACGCCGCCTCATTGGCATAATTAAACAGCCTTAGCGTTCTCTTACTAATCTAAATCCAATGTAGTTGGCACGGAAATCCGGAGCCAGGGCCAAACGTGTAGATACACGTGCAAGGCTTGGCGCAAAGTTCCAGGCGCCGCCACGTACCGTTACGTCGTCCTGCGAAGCGCGCTTTTGCGTCCACTCCCAGACATTACCCACGGTATCATAGAGCCCATAGGCATTGGCAGAAAACTGACCGACCGGCGCAGGACTTTTGTTTGACCATTCACTGCCACACCAACCACAGTTAGCCTGATTGCGGCCTATTTCATTACCCCAGGGGTATTCCGAGGTAGTATCACCGCGCGCGGCATATTCCCATTCAACTTCATTTGGCAAACGGTATTGCATCCCCTGGTCGCCAGATAACCAGTTTGCATAAGCTTTGGCATCTTCATATGAGACACACACGACCGGAAAGTCATCCGCTTGCTCATAGCCAGGCGAACGCCAGCTAAAGTCAATTTCCCAGACAGGTTCACCATTTTTATAATGTGCACAACCTTTGCCTTTCTCAGCTTCAGTAACATACTGAGAGCTATCAATAAAACGTCGGAACTCAGCAACTGTAACTTCTTTGCTCTGCATCACATATGAATGACTGAGCACTTTTTCTACCACAGGGCGCTCATTCGCCAAGCCATTACCTGTCAAGTCGCCCATTTTGAAGCTACCAGCAGGAATGATCACGGTTTCATTGATGATCCTGTCTGGGTTCACAACTGTAACGGGTTGAGGTTGTGCTATCGCGACTTGTTGTACTGGTTGAGTTTGCTCGCTTTTTGGTGTCGGTGCAGCAATCGACTCAGGCTTTTTTACCAGCCGGGCATTTAGGGTCCGGGCTCGTCGCAAATTTAGGTTAGCCTTATAGGGTTCGTATCCCAGCTTGCGCACCTCAATGTCATGCATACCCGCTGGCAGATTCACCACAAGTTTAGTGGAGCCATAGCTGACACCGTTAATAAAGACTTCATCGTCATACACATTAGAGCGTAAGGTCAGCTCTACTTCACGATTTTTGGGTGGTTGAGGGGCGATATCCGCCGTGATATCCGGAGACGCTGGCAGTGTTGCAACACTGACCACAGGCGTACTTTTTGATAACTCATTTGAAAATGTCAGCTGTTCATCGCTGTACGTGGTCGGATAGCTGGCCTGATAACCCAGCGCCAACGGCGAACCGTATTCGCTGCAATAGCGATTATCCAGGTTGAGCAAGCTACACAGACGACTATTATTGACGTCTCCGCGCATCGTCACACTCAGATTAACACTATAATTTCCCTGACCACTGAATGCACTGCCAACCACATGGCTGCTCACTACCTGCACCTGAGCACCCGCCAGATGTCGCTTTGGTTCCACTACTCGCTGCTCGGTCAAATTTGCAAAGATTTGATCGATAAAGTGCTTGGTTGCTTTTTGCAGACCCAATTGCTGACCACGTTGTTCACATGCCGCTAAGGTTTCGGTGCGTTTACAGTTAATGGTGTGATCCACTTCAAGCGTGCCTTCACGGCTGAACTCGTTGCGTAAACGTTCAATCCGGGCGGTACTCAGTTGATCATTCAAGCCGGCAATGGTGTTCACAAGCGTATGCTTGGTAACGCGGATTTGCTCTATGTCTTTGCGATGTGATGCAATCGCCGCCAACTGCATCACTATGTCTTCTTTATTTTGTTTGTGTTCTGCAACTGCTTGCTGATATCTGCTCTGTGCCGCTGAGATATCCAATGAAGGGTCATCAATCAGACGTCGATAAATGTCGTTCATCGCATCAAGTGCCTGATTCTTTTCTTTATCCAGCTCCGCCGAACGCTGTCGCAACAGGTCAAGCTGTGCTTGTAAACGCGTTTCTTCGCTCAGATGCTTTTC
Organism: Pseudoalteromonas sp. McH1-42; assembly: GCF_022347845.1. NCBI lineage: Bacteria > Pseudomonadati > Pseudomonadota > Gammaproteobacteria > Alteromonadales > Pseudoalteromonadaceae > Pseudoalteromonas > Pseudoalteromonas sp. McH1-42. Next base: position 219,122 of record NZ_JAKRFU010000010.1, read on the forward strand.
GAGTACCTGAGTATAGTTATCTAATTCAGCTTGCTTTTCAGTGCGCTCAGATTCAATGGCAGTCACAGTTGCAGTATCTTGCGCCGACACACTTAAAGATAAAAGGGTCGCAGAGACAAAAAGAGATAAAGGAGCAATTTGCATAAATTCCATTCCCAACAGCGGCAGTTGTTTGGTCTTTGTTATTTTTTATAATTTAGCGCTTAATGCTATGTACTTAAGAAGCAAAACACAAGCCTAGCACAATTAATATCTGAGTTTACAACTATTAGCCACTTCCTTACCAGTGTTCTACCAAGATTTTCATGAAATAATAGCGGCTATTCGATACGAAACGACACAGACTGAACCTCAGATGGACAAGCTTGATTTTCCTGAATCGCCATTACAACTGATCCGCGCACCAGAGCTCGACGCTGCGGGTGTTTCACTGCACGTCAAACGCGATGATCTACTCCATCCAACAATTCAGGGAAACAAGTGGCGTAAGCTCAAATATAACCTCAAGGCAATGAAGCAAGCACGACAATCAGCCTTACTCACTTTTGCCGGTCCCTTCTCCAATCACCTTTATGCCACAGCCATGGCCTGTAAGCAGTTTGGGATTCAGGGAAGTGCCATTATCCGGGGCCCACAACTGGATCAGAACAACCCGACCATCCGCTTCGCCAAAGCCTGTGGCATAACGCTGCATGCCGTTTCTCGCCAGGAATATAGATTACGTAATGACCCCGATTATCTGACACAGTTGCAACACCGATTTCCAGATACTTTTATCGTTCCCGAAGGGGGCAGCAATCAATATGCCCTGCAAGGTTGTCAGGAACTGGCTCAAAGCCTGCCTGAAAGTCATTTTGTATGCTGCGCGGTCGGAAGCGGCGGCACATTAGCAGGAATGCTTGATGGGCTAAGTGACGACAGCCAGTTACTGGGGATCAGTGTGTTAAAGGGAGCTCAATACCTGGATGATGAAGTGCAGAGGCTAAACCCGCATGCAGCACAGCGCACCAACTGGCAAATACTACATGACTATCATGATGGCGGTTACGGTAAATTTTCAGCCGCGCTGTGGCAATTTTGCCTACGTATGCGCCAACAACATGCACTACCGCTGGAGCCGATTTACACAGGTAAACTGATATATGCCTTGTGGCAACTCATTGAGCAAGGGTATTTTCCGCGTGGCAGTCGCATCATTGCTATCCACAGTGGTGGGCTGCAAGGCTTAGACGGCCTGCGCTACCGTAATCTCATCTAGCTCCTTACTCACAGGGCTGATGTTACAGGCTTTGCTCCAGTTGTAACAATGGCGCGCTAAAGTAATAGCCCTGCGCGCCATCCACACCCAGTTTTGTAATGCATTCAAATTCTTCTTTGGTTTCTACACCCACAGCATATACCGGTACGCCGAGTTCTTTAGCCTGAGCGACAATTTGGCGAACAACACTGCGTCGCTTTGCAGAATGGTGCACTTCGTGAATCAGCTCAAATGCCAGTTTAAGCGCTGTTACTTGGCCAAACCGGCGCAGAGCTTCGAGCTTTAACGGCGCGTTGACATGGTCCAGGACAAACCGACACCCGGCTTCAGACACGCCCGTCAGCACCTGACAACAATACTCTTCATGCTGATAGAAGTCCTGGAGTGCCAGCTCAAAAGCAATGTCGCTTGTCCGACCAGACGTCATCACCTGCTCACGCAGCCAGTCAATGAACTCCACGTTACTCCAGTTGAGGACATGCAAGTTAACACTCACAGAAAAACCGGCAGGTTCTTTAACAAGCGCGTTAAGAGCATGGCGTAAAATGGTCTTATCCAGCAGCATCAGATGCTCTGCCCGATGAATTTTATGAATAAATTGCCCAGCGGACATCAATCCCAATGATCGGTGGCGCACCCGCAGCAGCGCTTCGCTTTGGATCACATCTTGTTGCGCAAAGCCAAATAACGGCTGAAAGAACAACATAAATCGCCCGGCTTTTATGTCATCCATAATCTCGCTTTCTGCTCGTCGTAAACTGGTGCTCAGGGTGTGATTCAACGGCATAACATGGACATGCTGCCAGACATTGCTTTGCGCAATGCTCAGTGCCGAACGTACAACCTGATATACCATCGCCTGATCAGCACCTTTTGTATAAAAGCACACGCCACACTTCACCGCACTGCGTGACAGATCAGGTCTGAATGTAAGTAAGGCCTGATACACCACTTCATGGATCCGCCTCGCCAGAGCATCAACATCTACTTTATCAACGGGCGCTAACGTCATCACCAATGCACCAGAAGATAAGTACTTACACGAACAACGCTCGTACTTTGAGAAACAGCGAGCCAGCGTCACACTAAAATGACTTTGCGGATCCAGCTCTTCTGGCAATGTTTGACGCCACTTCAACATCGCGAACACAGATACCTTTCGGCTCGCTTCTACTGCATTAGCCTGTATATCAGGAGATAACTCAGAGGTAATTGCCCGTGCTTGCGTGGCTGACAGCTCTGCGCGCGAAAGACTGCCCATCCACCTAGAGAGTAAATAGCCTGCCACCAACATCAAACAGTTCATAAACAAGACAACAGGTAAACAATCTTGCACAATGGGTGCGGGAGAGAGGTACAGTTCTGTGTCAGCAAACTGAAACTTGACGCTTTCTATGGCCCAAAGCCAGATACTCGCAGTCTGTGTTTCGGCTGCAAACCCATAATGATGCACCAGCGTAGAAAACTCACCGACCCGACTTCCACTCACGGAGGCGTCTAATTGCCCGAAGTGGCTTTGTAGCTGGCCCGCTTGCTGAACTACCTGTGCATGGGTGAATTGCCAAAGCGCGCCATTGACGAGTAACCAGACAACCACAATCACCGCGCGTACACCCCACCCGGTAAAGACTTCTTTGTCAGCTTTTAATAATCGACGCATGCTGCTACACAAGCCAGTAAACCCTGTATCAAGTTTTGTTCAAGACAGGCTAAAACTCAAGTTGCCTGGAGCAGATTCCTCCGTGGGCGAATAAACACTGCCAGGCCCGCGTTATAGCAATAGTGTCTTAATCCATAAACCTGCGTTTCAAGGCCCTACTTCTGCTAACTCGCTCTTACTCCCCCTCTCCGTGCTATCTCTTTGCTCCTAACACACCTCAGTTACACTTCAGTGACCGTGTGATCCACAATAAAACTACATTGTAGTAATAATACCTTGCAGAAAATTACTATTTTGTAGTAAAAATAAGGAAAGTAAATTTTAAGGACTTCCTGTTATGTCTGACAAAGATAAATTCTTGGGTGAATTCGAACAAATGACGATGCTTGCATTACTGCAACTTGACAATGAAGCGTATGGTGCAGCGATTAGACAACTATTGGCAGAGCAAGTGAATCGTAATGTCGCCATTGGCGCACTTTATTCAACACTAGAGCGATTAGAGCGTAAAGGTATGGTGGAATCACGGCTGGGTGAAGCCACAGCGCAGCGAGGTGGACGAGCAAAACGCTATTTCAAAGTAACAGCACAAGGCCACAGTGCACTTAAACGTGTCAGACAGGCCATGGACACTTTATGGCAAGGACTCTCTGTTCGACATTCTTTAAGCCAGGAGGGTTAGCTATGAGCCTCTACTCTGACAAAGAACCAGATGCCAAACCGCCAGTATTGGCAAATAAAGTCCTCTCTATGTTGCTTCCTAATCGACTGCTAGAAAGCGTTCTGGGTGACCTTGAAGAAGAGTTTAATATACTGGCAAAGCAGAATCTTAAACGTGCCAATCAGTGGTATTGGCAACAGACTCTTGAAACAAGCATGATTTATCTAAAAAAGAAATTAGCTTCTGTTGAAATGTTAGGGCGATTGAACTTTTACTTACCACTTATCATGTTCATTACAACTGCAGGTTTAATTGTTTTGCTATCCATATTGAGCGACCCCACTTCTATTTCTGACACGTTTTGGGATGAACTGTTACAAGGGAAAATTCATATGGCACTATTTAGTACACACTTTTGGCACAATTTTTGGGACATTTTAGCGCTGGCAGAATGGGGAATGTTTATACATTTCGAGTCTTTCATCATCTCATTCTTCAGTATCGCACTGCTCCTCCATTTATATAAAGAACAACAAGCTTCCATCATAAAACTCGCCGTAAGTGGTTATTCACTTGCTTTCATTCCTTACATATGGGCCATCATACACATCGCAAATTATCACTTTGAAGCAAACCAAATAGGACCCATTGTTGCGACAGGTGTGCTTTGCCTTTTATATCTGCTGCCCCCAGTAAGCTACATTATCCATCGCAAACTAAAGCAGTTACAAGCAGAACATCTTTAATTTAATCAATGAAATAGAACTATAGGGAGAAGTTATGGCTCGCGTGAAATACACACTACTACTGCCTTTGATTGTCTGTAGCTTTGCAAGCATAAGTAATGAAGTACATTTAGAGTTAATAAATAAAATGGCACCCACAGCCAGCGCTGAGGAAGCAATCATACAACACTGGAGACAACCTGACATAAATCGTGAGTTTTGGGATATCTCGGTACTGCCACAGGCGTTCATTGATGTTAAGCCTGCCCCCAGAAACGATGGCTTAGCCGTTGGTGAGCTGGGCATTGATGGCGGTAAAAAAGCCACTATTCTTGCACTGGCTGATGAGCTTGCCAAAGGACAACACGGTAATTTTGACAGCCTCTTAATTCACCACAAAGGCAAGCTGGTATTTGAGTCGTATTACCTCAGAGGGCGCGTAGATTTATCTCACCCCCAATCATCCGTTACTAAAGCTTACACAGGCATGTTGCTTGGTCGTGCCATGCAACTGGGTTACCTCAGCATGGAAGATTTGGACAAACCCGTGGCTGGCTTTCTGAACAAGTTGGACGCTGCAAAATTTGTTGATGGTGCAAGTCATATTACATTACATCAGGCTTTAACAATGACAACAGGTCTTAGGATCAGCGATGCAACCCGTAAGTCTTTGCTGGAACGTCCTGAATTAGTCCCAGGTCAGAAGGAAATTCAATTTCTTTTCGAACACAGCGCACCCATAACGCCCGAGTCAAAAGGCTTTTATTACGATATTGGTCCTCAACTGATTATGCAGGTACTTGCGGCTGTAGTCCCCGGCAATATTGAAACATTCATTAAGACAGAATTATTGGGGCAATTAAACATCACAAATTTTGCCTGGAAAACTGCACCGAGCGGCTTACCTGAGTCAATATGGCGGTCGAGCTTAACATCAAGAGACATGATAAAAATGGGCATACTCGCCGCAAATAAGGGCAAATGGAAAGGCAAGCAAATAATTAATCGTGATTTTATGACCAGATCCACCAGTAAACTTATCACCACGGGAGATGATGAAATTTTCGGAGATGGCAAAGACGTCTCTAACCAGGGTTATGGCTATTATTGGTGGAGTTCAGACCTTCAATACAAAGATAAAAAATATTCGAGTGTTTCTGCACAAGGCGGGGGTGGCATATACATCATTTTAATAGAAGAATTAGACCTAATTATTGCCATAACGGCGCATCATGTGGACCATGCCACACAACAAATTGTCGCTGAGCAGATTTTGCCAGCCTTTATCGATTAGCGTCACAGATAACAGATCATTCATTTTCCAATAAACTAAAAAAAGCCGCTTACTAGCGGCTTTTTTTTGATTGTTTTTCAACACTGATATTTCAGTCTTTGATTAGAATGGAATATCGTCATCAAAGTCAATGGGCGGTTCCATTGGGTTGCTGGCACTGCCACTTGCATTACTGCTGGCATTGCCACCTGCGTTACCACCTGCATTGCCTTGCTGAGGAGCAAACCCACCTTGGGCAGGCGCATTATGCTGCGGTTGCTGCCCCATTGACTGGCCTCCGCCAAAACCACCGCCTTGCTGTTGGTTATGCTGAGGCTGTTGAGACTGCTGAGGCGCGAATCCACCTTGTTGCTGTTGTCCGTACTGAGACTGACCGCCCTGATTCGCATTATTGCCATAGTTGGACTGACCATAGTTTTGGCCGCCCTGTTGACCACCCTGGTACTGACCGCCACCTTGTTCACCGCGGCCGCCCAGCATTTGCATCTGGCCACCCATATCAACAACGATCTCTGTGGTGTAACGTTCCTGACCACCTTGATCTGTCCACTTACGCGTCTGTAAGCGACCTTCAATATAGACTTGTGAACCTTTACGCAGGTACTCGCCTGCTACCTCTGCCAGCTTACCGAATAGCACAACACGATGCCATTCAGTGCGCTCTTGCATCTGACCTGTGTTTTTGTCTTTCCAACTATCGGTCGTTGCAATACTGATGTTCGCTACGCCGTTTCCGTTAGGCATATAACGTACTTCAGGATCTTGGCCTAAATTACCAACCAAAATAACTTTGTTTACACCGCGTGCCATGGCACCCTCTCCTCACACTATTGCAAGCTAGCGCAAGCCCAGGGCTTGCTTTGCTTGGTTTAAATCAAATTCTTTATCGTTTACTTTCAAGTAAGTACGATTTTCTTCACTGACAACGGTCGCTTCGATGACCCCGGGTAATGCGACCAGCTGATCCGCCAACGCATCGGCTTTTTCAGGCTCATCAACCTCAGTAACAAAACTAAGTGTTTTACTTCGCACCGGGATTTGCATACGCCACGCAATAAATAGCCATATTACCCCAATTGCCGCAGCCGCAGCAAACACAGTTTGAGGATTAAAATGCTGGGCCAGGTAGCCGCCTATCACACCACCCGCAAATGCGCCAAAAAACTGCGAGGAGGAAAAGACCCCCATCGCCGAGCCTTTTTGAGTGGCAGGTGCAATGCGCGATACCAACGCAGGCATCGTTGCTTCCAGAAAGTTAAAAGCAATAAAATATACTGTCATTGCTACTGCAATGCCGATCAACGAGTTTGCCGCCGGGATCAACGCCAGCGTGCTCACCACGAGCAGCGCAATCGACGCTAAAAATACCTGCTTCTCTTTTTGTTTGCGGATCGCCACTATCATCAGCGGGGCCATCAAAACAAACGCAAGTAATAAAACCGGAATATACAATTGCCAGTGATCTTGCGCGACTAAGCCGTCGGCAATCAGCTGGCCCGGAAGCGCAACAAACAAGGTGGTCAATGTTAAGTGTAGCAGCAACACTCCAAGGTCCAGTCTGACCAGCTGTGGATGGCGCACCAGTTTACGAATATCCGCCATGCTGGCGACGGTATCTCCTTTTGGCGCGCGATTTACAGCTCCAGGCACAATAAACAACACGATCCCGATCCCCAATAATGCCAACGCGGCGGTCAGCCAGAAGATCCCCGCAATGCCAAACGCCGCGGCAACCATTGGGCCTAAAAGCATTGCCACAGCAAAGCTCATGCCGATACACATGCCAATCACAGCCATGACTTTTGGCCTTTGCTCATCGCGACTCAGATCAGACGCCAAGGCCAGCAAGGCACTTGCAATGGCACCCATCCCCTGAAGAGCACGGCCTGCCGTTACCCAGTAAATTGACTCAGCCAGTGCCGCTATCACAGATCCGATGGCAAACATAATTAAACCGGCAACAATAATAGGCTTACGACCAAACTTATCGGACAGCCAGCCCATAGGTATTTGCAGCAACGCCTGCGTCAGCCCGTAAGCACCAATTGCCAGACCAATCCACAATGGCGACACATCAGTGAGCGACTGACCGTAGATAGCCAACACAGGCATCAACATAAACAGCCCCAGCATCCTAAAGGCAAAGACACTTGCCAGTGAAATGGCTGCACGTTTTTCAAGAGAGTTAAGTGATTGTTTCGACATGACACTTATTTGGCTAAGACAAAAACAGGCGCTAGTCTAGCAAAAAAGTAACCAAGTGTTGACGACCAGATCAGATTTTAGTGAGAAAAGCCGACGTTTAGTCTAATCCATATTTTGCCAGGATCCGCGTTAATCGACCTGAATGTTGTAATCGTTCAAATGCGCTTACAAGCTGCCGTAAGTCCTGAGCCGAGACCGACTGCCTACTCAGCGCATAGTAGACTGGCTCGCGGTTTACCACCAGCGAACTCATTGTGATATGAGCAAAGTCAGGATTATGTTGCGACTGATACAGCACGTTGAATTTTTCTTCCAAAAAGCCTGCGATCCTGCCATGTTTAAGTAAGCTGAGTTTGCGTTGATTATCGGCCACATAAATAAAGCGTTGCGACTCGGCTTTTGTCTGCTCTCGCAACAGTAACTCGTTAAATACATGACCATAAAACGCCCCCTTCTGAATGGCTACGGGCACCGGGAGCTTAAACAGATCAGACAGCGTTTGCACTGGATAAGGGCGCAACTGATTCATTGCAAACACTATGGTTTCCATTCTTTGCGGACCAATAAAGTAGGCAAACTGCTCCCGCTCTGGTGTACGACTGACACTGAGCACCATATCAAGCTCGCCCTCAGCCAGCATTTTCAGCGCCCGACCCCAGGGCACATTAATAAACTGATAACCGCAGCCAGCCTCATCAAGCAGTGCCTTGGCAAAATCCACATCCAGACCATGCCACTTCAACTTAGTGTCTAAACGCGATTGTGCTGCGTAATTTTCAAACCGGACAATCAGCTCACACCCAACCACGAACGGCGTAAACAGCACCCAGATTAGAGCGAACCAGTACAAATGTGATCCCCGGTTTCAAGGTTTATCGTAAGTTTAGCCAAGATAGCTTAATTTTACAGGCTGGATAGGGTACTCTTGGACTCTGAGAAAAACACTGTAAGTTTGTACAGCAAATAAGGCCACCATGGATAAAATAGAAGTTAGAGGTGCACGCACGCACAACCTCAAAGACATCTCTCTTACAATACCGCGCGACAAGCTCATCGTGATCACAGGCCTGTCGGGGTCTGGCAAATCATCATTGGCATTCGATACCTTGTATGCTGAAGGGCAACGCCGTTATGTCGAATCCCTGTCTGCTTACGCCAGACAGTTCTTGTCACTGATGGAAAAGCCCGATGTCGATCACATCGAAGGACTTTCGCCGGCCATTTCTATTGAGCAGAAGTCTACTTCTCACAATCCTCGTTCAACAGTAGGTACCATCACCGAAATTTACGATTACCTGCGCTTGTTGTTCGCACGTGTTGGTGAACCTCGCTGCCCAACTCATGATTTGCCACTGAAAGCGCAGACCATCAGTCAAATGGTCGATACCGTACTGGGTCACCCTGAAGGCAGCAAATTAATGCTGCTGGCCCCGGTGGTCAAAAATCGTAAAGGGGAGCATGTTAAACTCCTTGAACAACTTGCCAGCCAGGGCTTTATTCGTGCCCGCATTGATGGTGAAGTATGCGACTTATCCGATCCGCCGACCCTGGAACTACACAAAAAGCACACCATCGAGGTGGTCGTTGACCGCTTTAAGGTCAAAGAGGGATTGGAGCAAAGGTTGGCCGAATCCTTTGAAACGGCGCTGGAGCTGGCGGATGGCATTGCCGTGGTGGCTGCCATGGACGACAGCCTGGATGAAGAATTGGTGTTTTCCGCTAACTTTGCCTGCCCGACGTGTGGCTATGCCATGACCGAGCTGGAGCCTCGTTTGTTCTCGTTCAATAACCCTGCCGGAGCTTGTCAAAGCTGTGACGGACTGGGTGTCAGACAGTTCTTTGACCCCAGCCGGGTAGTACAAAACCCCGAGCTGAGTCTGTCCGGTGGCGCCATTAAAGGCTGGGATAAACGCAGCTTTTACTATTATCAGATGCTTAGTTCAGTGGCTGAACACTACGACTTCGACCTCGAAACACCGTTTCAGAACTTATCAAGCGACGCACAAAAGGTGGTGCTGGAAGGCTCGGGGCGAACCAAGATAGCCTTCAACTATCGCAATGACCGCGGAGACTTAATCACCCGAAACCATGAGTTTGAAGGCGTATTAAACAATATGAACCGCCGTTACCGAGAAACGGAATCGGCCTCAGTCCGCGAAGAGCTGGCTAAATACCAAACCAGTCAAGCCTGCCCTAAATGTAATGGCTCCCGATTGAGAGAAGAAGCTCGTCACGTCTTTATTGGTGCCACCAATCTACCGACGGTCACGACCATGAGTATTGGGGAAGCCTGTGACTTTTTTGATGCACTGACCCTCAGCGGTCAAAAGGCCAAGATCGCAGAAAAGGTACTCAAAGAGATCCGTGACCGTTTGTCCTTTTTGATCAATGTCGGTCTGAACTACCTATCACTGGAACGTAGTGCCGATACGCTCTCAGGTGGTGAAGCCCAAAGGATCCGACTAGCAAGCCAGATAGGTGCGGGCCTGGTGGGCGTCATGTACGTACTTGACGAACCGTCGATCGGGCTACACCAAAGAGACAATGATCGATTACTGAGCACCCTCACCCACCTGCGTGATCTGGGCAATACCGTTATCGTGGTTGAACATGATGAAGATGCTATTCGTGCAGCCGACCACATTATAGATATCGGCCCTGGTGCCGGTGTGCACGGTGGTTATGTGGTCGCAGAAGGCAGCCGCGAAGACATCATGGCAAACCCAAAATCACTGACTGGCCAATATCTCAGTGGGCAGCAAGCCATAGCCGTACCTGCTGAGCGTCATCAAACTGGTGAGCAATGGCTGGCACTGAATGGCGCCAGTGGAAACAACCTTAAAAACGTGAATCTCAAGATCCCATTTGGCTTGATGACCTGCGTCACCGGCGTGTCTGGTTCTGGCAAGTCAACTCTGATCAACGACACCCTATTCAAACTGGCACACAGAGAACTTAACGGAGCAACGGTTGCTGAGCCTTCACCTTACCAGTCCATCGAAGGCCTGGAGCATTTTGACAAGGTGATCGACATAGATCAAAGTCCAATCGGACGCACACCACGCTCAAACCCGGCCACCTATACCGGGATCTTTACAGCGATCCGGGAGTTATTCGCAGGTACCCAGGAAGCGCGCTCGCGGGGTTACAAGGTTGGCCGCTTTAGTTTCAATGTGAAAGGCGGTCGCTGTGAAGCCTGTCAGGGCGACGGTGTGATCAAAGTCGAAATGCACTTTTTACCCGATGTCTATGTGCCCTGTGATGTCTGTACAGGCAAACGCTACAACCGGGAAACTTTAGAAGTCCTGTATAAAGGCAAGAACATCCATGAAGTGCTGGAAATGACAGTAGAAGATGCCCGTGAGTTCTTTGATAAGATCCCAGCCATCAAACGCAAATTACAAACATTGATGGATGTGGGGCTGTCCTACATTCGACTCGGCCAGGCAGCAACAACGTTGTCTGGTGGTGAAGCGCAACGAGTCAAACTTGCCCGTGAATTATCTAAACGAGACACTGGTAAAACCCTGTATATCCTTGATGAGCCAACCACAGGTCTGCATTTCCATGATATTCAGCAGCTGCTGGTTGTACTGCACCGATTACGTGACCATGGTAATACCGTAGTGGTGATAGAACACAACCTGGATGTCATTAAAACTGCCGACTGGATAGTCGACCTTGGCCCGGAAGGCGGTGCTGGCGGTGGTCAGATCCTAGTTGCTGGCACCCCGGAAGAGGTTGCTGAGTGTACAGCTTCTCACACTGGTCGATACCTCAAGCCTATGCTATAACGGAGCGAGCAAGGGGAGCCATGCTCCCCACTCACTTTCACGGTCAGGGAATGGAATAATAACAATGAAACTGGCACTTCCCAGCGCAATACAACCTGTTGTAGGCCCTTTTTCAACACTGCAAAAAAAATGGCTGGTATTCTGGCACACCCTGAATGTGGCACAACGCTGCTACTTTTCAGCAACCATGCTGTGTTTGCTTGCCATCTTCAATGAACTGCCTGAAGACAGCTCGCTTTATCTGGGGGCATCGGTCCTCGCACTGATAGCCATGACCAGAGAATTCTGGCCGAGGTTTATCCACCTTTGGGAAAGCCTGCCAGGCAAAGCCGTGATTTTGCTGTTTTACGCGTTTATTGCCAACTATGCGCTTGCCCAGGCAGCGGGAATGGTAAATGACATCACGGGTGTGAATGCAGATCACCTGCCCTACTCGCACAACTTTAGCATGCTGTTATCTGTTCCGACCTGGTTTGTGACCACCAGCATTTTACTGTTGATCCTGCTGCAACTTATTCAGCCAGTTTATTTATTCGTACTGATGTTGCTGCGCCCGTTTGGGCTCCATAAATGGTGGCATAGTCCAGACTACCAGTACCCTGTTACCACCGGACTCGTGCGCTTTTTCTTTGGGTTATTTTTGCTCTACCAAATGGCGGTGTTTATTTCCTCAACGGGCATGTCCCGAGGTGTCAATAGCTTTTTACGCCATATCGTAGAAGGCTTTACCGGTCAGTCGATCCAACTCAATATTGCGATGCAAGATGACGCCGACAATACGCTTACACACACCACAATCGACGCCATAGCAGGCTCAGCAGTCAATGACACAGAGCAAGCGAAGCTGGCAGAACAACAGGCGGAGCTAAACGAACTCAAAGTCCAGTTATCAGCATTTGAAAAGAATGCTGATAAGTATGAACGCCATCTGCAAAACGCGCTGACTTACTTTATCTACGAGTATGAATCGGACAGCCGTTCCCGGTGTGAAATTGCACCAGGCACGCGGATCATCGAGTTAAACGACTACGAACTGCTGGAAATTACTAAAATTGAGGGCGATCCTGCCCGCTATGAATTTGTTGTTAAACCCTGCATCTCAGCGGCCATCGGCCATCAGTTCCGAAACCGCTAAGTGAATATCCGGCCAGGCGCGCTATAACGCATACTTGCTTAGCGCAGCCTGCTCTTCTTCACTGAGTGACTGAGATGCTTTACCCGCAAAGTCATAACGCACCATCACAGTGCGCCCTTCGGCACAGCATTCGTCATGCTGCCAGGCCTGCTGTAAGATCACGAAGGAGCTGTTACCAACCTTTTCAATCGCCGTTTTGATTTCGACAGGCTGGCCGTAAAACAGCTCACCTTTAAAGGTTACTTCTACCTTGGCAACAATTAGCTTCCATTGATGTGGATTAAGATCCGGTGTAAAAATTTTGAAAATAGGCATGCGCGCCGCTTCAAACCATACCGGGAGTACGGTATTGTTGATGTGTCCGAGGACATCCGTTTCACTGAAACGCGGCATAATAGTTTCTGACAACATAATAATTCTAACCAATTTTGGATATCAACATGACTGATTTTATTCGCATTTATGAGAATGCACTGAGTCCTGAGTTTTGCCAGCAGTTTATTCAGACCTTTGATAACAGCCCTCATCTGGCACAGGGGACCACCTCAGGAGGCGTCGACCTCAGTAAGAAAATCAGTCAGGATCTGTATTTAAATCAATACCCGGATTATGCTCAGCAATTAACACATATTCAACAAACCACGTCGAAATACCTGTTCGATTATATTGAAGAGCACTTTTTCATGATGATTGGGGCGTTCGGGCTTAGCGTTTATCATCCAAAAACTGGCCAGCCTGTTAATTTAACCGTTGATAACTTTGAGGAAGTGGGTAAACCTCAGCTCCCCATATTAACTCAACAATTATTTCGTTTAGGGTCTATCCAGGCACAGCGCTATCCGACGAATAAAGGCGGTTACCCTTACTGGCACAGTGAAGTTTATCCTCAATTACAGCACAACGAAGCACTCCACCGGGTATTGTTATTTATGTTTTATCTCAATGACGTAGAAGAAGGCGGAGAAACTGAGTTTCATTATCAGGACAAATGCATCAAGCCAAAACAGGGCTCAATGGTGATTGCGCCAGCCTACTTCACACATACACACCGAGGCAACATGCCGCGTTCCAATGACAAATATATTCTCACATCCTGGGTCTTATTTAATCGGGCGGAGCAACTATACGGTGCACCACCCCAGCAAGCCACGAGCTAACGGCGGCGACGAATAAAATCCTGCCAGTCCAGTAACAAGGCTTCGAAATCTTCGAAGCCACACCCTGCGCTCAAGCCATGCTCTTCCATAGCGAGCGCATCATCACTGAACGCAGATAAAGCATCGGTTTGATCGTGATATAAGTCATGGGCTTCAAACAGCGCTTCCTGATGGGAAACTATCAGGCGTACCTCACGTCCTTCCAGACAAAACTCATCCCGGGTTGTTTTGATTTCTTTCAGGCGAGCCAGCAAAGCTGGCAATGCGTCGTGCGCAAGTTCATCATTTAACCAACGTCCTACCAGCTCATGTTCCGCTGACATTTTGACACGAAATCCGGCTATCGGATCGCGAATAAACTGATACTCCATAGTCACTTCAAGGTTATTTAATACAACTCTGTTAGTATACCTGAACCACACGACGCTGCATTGTTTAGAACCGATAAACCCGTATAATACTGCCTGCATTGCCAATAACGCCCTTCACAACCAACGAGTAAGCCGTGACTTTCATTGATATCCTGTTTCCATTGATTTTCGTCGTCACCTGTGGGTTTGTGGCGGCGCGGATCCGATTTATCTCGGCCGCACAATTGGATGGGATCCGCGCCTATATTTTTAATCTCGCCATCCCTATGCTGCTTTTTTTAAGTATGTATCGCGCTGACCTGTCACAGGTTGCCTCTGTATCGTTACTGCTGGCATTTTATCTGCCCGTCATTGCGCTTTACTGCCTGGTGCTACTCGTGATGCGGCGACGCTTTAAACTCGCAACCGAAGAAGCCGCATTAAGCGCACTAAACGGTACCTACTCGAATACAGTGGTGGTTGGTCTGCCTGTCATTCTGGCAGCACTGGGTGAACAGGCAGCGGCCATGGTATTTATGATCATCCCACTGCACAGTGCGGTGTTATTTTCTCTTACTTTCATTTTGGCCGGAAAAGGGAAAGGTGGTATTGACTGGCTCAAGCCACTGTTTTTGAACCCCGTTGTACTGAGTATCAGTCTCGGACTGCTCGCCAATTTGCTGCCAGTGACTATCCCGGCTTTGCTCTTGTCAGGAATGGACTGGTTTGCCCAACCAGCCATTGCAGGTGCACTGTTTGTGCTGGGTGCCAGTCTGGTTCAGTACGGGTTTCGCACCGTGTGGTATCCGGCACTTATGATCAGCATCATCAAACTGCTGATACTGCCTCTGTGCGTTTATCTGACAGCAACACTACTGGCACTAGAGCCATTACAACGCCAGGTCGTCACGCTCATGAGTGCCGCGCCACTGGGTGTCAACGCCTACCTGGTTGCCCGCCAGCTATCCGTTCAACAAGCAAACAGTGCTGGCGGCGTTGTGCTATCTACCCTGCTAAGTGTGATCTCACTCAGCCTGTGGCTGGCTGTTTTATCAATCTGATGAGCGATACTTGGCCGCATCAATGATCGACCACAAGTGAAAAATGGCGGCCACTACCGCAGGCACTACTAACCACCATAGTGCATATCCACCAACACAGACGACTGCGAAGATAAGCGCTGCAAGTAAACGTCCCTGCACTAATTGTCCTAAGCCTGGAAAAAAGACATTACATATTGCGGCAATTACATTGCCTCCTGAACCCTGTCCTGCCATAAAGACCTCTCTTTTTTAGTTTTAACTGCGCATTTGTATGATGACGCGCAGACAATTCAATCGTATGATTTAACTGTTACATGTTTTGTGCCAAAATTATAAACACTTAAAAATCAATAAAATAAAAAAATAACGCGACGTTCACAGCTATTAGCATAGCTTAATTGACTAACTTTTAGTGAATTAAGTCACTTTTTACATGAACGCTGTTTGTTGCGCACACTCAATGGGAATCTGTCATGCTAAACCATATCACACAACCACTCAGCCGACTGGTTGAACGATATTTACCCGACCCCTATATTTTCGTTTGCCTGTTGACCCTGCTGGTGCTCGCCCTTGCCAGCGTGTTTACACCCACGACCCCACTGGAGGCCATCACCATCTGGGGACAAGGGTTTTGGAACCTGCTTCAATTTGCCATGCAGATGCTGCTCATTTTAGTGTGCGGATACATGTTAGCCAGTACACAACCCTGTATCATAGCGCTGAACAAACTGGCCACGTTCGCTCGCTCGCCTGCACAGGCTATTATGCTGGTCACCTTAGTTGCAATGCTGGCAAGCTGGTTAAACTGGGGTTTTGGCCTGGTGGTAGGTGCTTTATTTGCTAAAGCCCTAGCTCGCCAGATTGCTGTGGATTATCGCTTATTGGTGGCCAGTGCCTACTCCGGATTTATCGTCTGGCATGGTGGATTAGCAGGCTCCGTGCCACTGACCATTGCCACACCCGGCCATTTTGCCGAAGCTCAGATAGGGGTTTTGGGCACCAGCCAAACGCTGTTCGCCCCATTCAACCTGCTAATCCTGGGTGTGTTATTGGTGATCATGCCCCTGCTTAATCGCTTTATGCTCCCGCCGACTCAGTCTCAGGTCGTGGTCGACCCCAGCAAACTGGCTCAACCGGAACCACCCAGCCCACCCGCCTCAATGACTCCGGCAGAGCGCATTGAACACAGCACTTTAATCGGAACGACTATAGGCCTGCTCGGGTGTGGCTACTTGTTTTATTATTTTTTGGCCGCCGGTGGTACGCTCAACCTCAATAGTGTCATTGCATTATTCCTGTTTCTGGCCATCTTGTTACATCGCACACCTGCGAACCTGCTAAACAGCTTACAAGAGGCGATTAGGGGAGGTGCGGGTATTGTGATCCAGTTTCCTTTCTATGCAGGGATCATGGCTGTGATGGTCAAAACCGGGCTCGCACAGCAGATCTCGGGTGGCTTTGTAGAGATCAGTACCAGCACAACACTGCCCTTATGGAGCTTTCTCAGTGCCGGACTGGTGAACATTTTTGTTCCTTCAGGAGGTGGGCAATGGGCTGTGCAGGCGCCCATTGTGATCCCCGCTGCACAAGCGCTTGGGACCGACATTGCTCGTGTTGCTATGGCGGTTGCCTGGGGCGATGCCTGGACCAACCTTATTCAACCCTTCTGGGCTCTGCCGGTACTGGCCATCGCCGGCTTGAAAGCCAAAGATATTATGGGATTTTGTTTGATTCAATTGTTAGTCAGTGGCGTGGTGATCGCTCTTTTACTGACCCTGGCCTAGCCCGTAATGCTTGCCGGTCAGCAACCTGACCGGTTAAAGATTAATTGGATAGTACTTTAATGGGCAGACTCAGCAATACACTATCCGCCTCAGCAAAGTGCCACATCACGCCAATTAAGCCGACGCAGACAACAACATATAGCGCCGTTGAGACGATCTGACCATAGCGATCTAGCGGGATGAGATGAGCCTGATGACGGCCCCGCCACTCCAGCAAAATATCGATTGTGCCTATCACCAGGAAGAATACCAGCAGCATCAAACCAAAGGTATAACTGATCACCGCACCCAGCAAAATCCCAGCCAGACAGATCAGCAGACCAACCCAGGAACGCATAGAAAAGCTGATACTTTTCAGTACATGCCCCCCATCGAGCGGCAAAATGGGCAACATATTAAAGAGATTAAGCAATGCACTCAGCACAGCCACACCAGCGAATATCTCCAGCTCAGTCACATAATACAGAACCACCGCTAGCAGCGAGGCAAGTAAACCAAAAGCGGGCCCCATCAAGGAAATAATGACATTTTGCCAACGGGTAGTTAGTTTATCTTCACTTACAGCCAAACCTCCTACAAATGGGATAAGGTAAATCCCTTTGGTTTTCAATCCAAAGTAGCGCATTGCCCGAATATGGCCGTACTCGTGGATCACCAAACACGCTAACAACATCACCGCAAACTGCCAAGAAAACAGCCAGGCATACCCGGCCAAAGAGGCCCCTGCCAGTGCCGCTTTAACCACATTGGCACTCTTTAGCAGCTTAAACCCCAAAGCCGCCAACCCAAGCCAGCTTCCTTTATTGTCATTATGTTGGATTGGCACCTCGAGCCACTGCCAGGGTTCGTCGTTGACTGCCACCGCCAGCAACCCCTCGGCTAGTCGGCTGCGATCCAGTTGAAGTTTGTGTCCGGCAACATTGACCTGGACCAATTGTGCGTCGATGGGTTCATGTGCCAGTCGTTGCTGATCCTGGTATACCTGCAGGATCTCCTGGCGATTCACTAGTACAGACATCTGATAGCCTGCTAAGGGAAACTCAATGCGGGTCATGTTGACTCGTCGTTAAAACATAAAGTGTGCCCATTATACGCACTTTTTATCGACAAGTACCTAGCCCTGTGAACATACGCAGGCCTCCAACACCGCAATTATTTTTTCCAAGCCACACCTCTGTCATGTGCGTTCTATACCCCATGTACTAAACTGACAATTAGGTTCCAAACTAAGGATAGCGTCATGCAACATCAGGCTAAACACATTCTTGTCGTTGACGATTCACAGGCGATATTGATAGTCATGAAAGCCATACTGGCAGAGCTGGAAGTAGACTATGTAACCACCGTAGACAGTGCACCTCAAGCGCTGGAGCTGGTTCGGCAAACCCCTTTGCACTATGATGCGGTTTTTACCGATCTCAACATGCCTGACATGGACGGTATGGAGCTGATCCGCAAGCTCGGCGAACTGAGATATCCCGGCGGGATTGTCATTATCTCAGAGATGGAAACCCGGGTGATGGATCTGGCTGCAAACCTGGCCAGACAACATAACACCCACCTGATAGGCAATATCTCTAAACCTGTACAACTCAATGACGTAGACAGGCTCCTGAAGAAGCTGGATAGTTTTATTGGCAACGATGAGTCAGAAGAGTCTTGTGTTACAGAGGAACAACTGCTGTATGCGATCAGTAATAACGAAATCACGCCCTTTTATCAGCCCAAAGTCCACCGTGGCAGCAAGAAGATCAAAAGTGTCGAGGTATTAGCGCGCATTGTTTCTCAGCAGTATGGTGAAACCCTACTCCCCCATCGATTTATCGGGGTGGCTCAGGATCTGGACTTGATTAATCTGGTTACTTTTCAGCTGTTTGAAAAAGCCACTAAAGAGTTTCAAAAGCTCAGAGCCGAACTCAATTACCCCTTTAAGCTCGCTTTTAACTTGTCACCTGTGCAACTCAATGACAGTGGCTGTCCTGACAAGCTGGCTCTGATCCTCGAACTCAACCGTCTGGAACCCAAGGAAGTGATTATAGAGATCACCGAAAACCAGCCTATTGTCAGTAGCTTGCAACTTGAAACCATCAACAGGTTAAGGTTAAGAGGTTTCGACCTCTCACTAGATGACTTCGGAACCGGGTTTACTAACCTGCAGCAATTAAAAAGCTTGCCCTTTACTGAAATTAAACTGGATCGCTCGCTCATCACCTATATAGAGTGCGACCGTTTTTCTCAGGTGCTGGTCGACAGCCTGATTGATATTGCACAAAATCAACAAATGGACATTGTTGCTGAAGGCATCGAGCGCATTGAAGAATTGCAATATCTGGAGAAATATAAATACAGCTTGCTGATGCAAGGCTATCTGATCAGTCGGCCTAAAGCCTTACCCGAGTTTATTCGCTGGATCCACTCATGGCAGAGAATGATAAATTCAAACCCATAGGGAGATTGTGAGTTAGTCTCAGGTGCGGATGAGAAGCGTACAGTATATGTTATAGTATACGTCTAATTTACCCACAATAGGCGCAAACTATGAAGTTAAAATCGGTCGCTGTGCTGCTGTTATCTGCATTGAGCACATCACTCAGTGCTGCTCCAATCAACAAGCAGGATATTCAATTTATTGGCCCTCTGGGTCAGGCCAGCACAATTAAGCCCTATAATACGGCACATCAACAAACCATAATCGCTAACCTGGTCCCGAGCTTGTCGGGTTCAGAGAAAACCGTGTCTATGCTGGGTGTTGACGCCAAGTGGCAGCCACTGTCTCAGTTAAATGCACTGACTATGGGCGGGCTACAGGCAATGAAAATGGAGTTTTCAGTCAACCGTTTCGTGCAGGGTGAACTGGTGCTGGATGGCATAGAAAAGGCACATATTTTCGTCAATGGTGAACGCCATTCTGACAAGATGTCCTCAACACTCAATTTACCCACCGGCGATCATCAGGTCATCATTGTAGCTGAGCAAGTCGCTGACTGGAAAAAAGTCTCTGTGGCATTCAATGGCAAAACAGACCACGATCAACTGTTATTTACTGACAAAACAACCAAAGCGCTGTCTGCCAAACAGTTATTCGATGCCCCAGTCGTCAGTGCTGTTTCCGTCTCACCGGATGCTGAGCATTATGTCACGACACAAAAGCACTATCAGGCGAATCGCGGTAATCAGGCACTGACTCAAACCACGGTATTCAATGACGATGATAAAGTCATATTCACGCTTGAAGGGGTTAACGCCAGTTCTTTGGCCTGGCGTCAGGATGGCGAACAGCTGGTTTACAGCCAGCACGGCCAACTGAAAACGCTGGATCTCACGACCCTGACATCCCGGGTGATCGCAGAGGATCTTAAAGGCGCCAGTGAGTTTGCTTATTTTAATGATACCAGCCTGATATTTAGCTGGTCTAAATCGCCTGCTAAAGACACATCTTTGGTGAAGCATTATCAGGGCCTGGAAGATCGCTGGTCCTATGCGCGTACCAACACACAAATTTATTTGCTGGATATTAAAACCGGCATGATCCAGGCACTCACTGAAGGCAAACAAAGCCATACGCTCGAAGATCACGATGCCAAAAACAATCGTATTCTTACCAGCCGTGCAGTGCAGGATTATTCAGCTCCCCCCCATATGTTAACCGAGCTGGTTGAATTCAACCTGACACAGGGCACTGAAACTGTGCTCGGTCAGTACCGCACATTCAATGAAGCCAAATATGGAGCGAAGGGGATCTATGCTGTGGCTGGTCCAGATTTCAAAAATGGCCTCGGCAGAGCGGTTGAAAAAGATCAGCTCACCAATAACTACGATGGCCAGTTATACTGGTTAGATCAGCAAGGCGCCCAGGCAAAAGCGCTAAGTAAAGCCTTTAACCCCGCGATCGGCAGTATAAACGTACTCAGTAACGGCGATGTCGTTGCGAAGGTGACGGATGAAGATCGTCAGCAACTGTATCTCTACGATGTCAGCAAAGATCGCTACACGCGTTTGAAAACTGGCTTAGATGTGGTTGAGCGCTTCAGTATTGCTGATAACCGTAAACCAGCACTACTCGTCGCCGGTACACAAGCTTCTGCACCACAACAACTCAAACAGGTTAACATCTATAAGAATCGCGCTCGCACTTTGTGGGACTCAGCCCCACTTGCTTATAGCAACAGCGAGATTGCTAAACTGGAAGAATTTAACTTCACCAATAGTCAGGGCACAGAAATCAAAGGCCGGGTATACCTGCCCCACAACCTGGATAAATCCAAACAGTATCCAGCCTTAATTTACTATTACGGCGGCACTTCACCAGTTTCCAGGGCCTTTACAGGACGTTACCCATTTAATCTGTGGGCTGCAAACGGCTATGTGGTTTATGTCTTGCAACCAACAGGGGCGACTGGTTTTGGTCAACGCTTCTCGGCTCAGCATGTCAATGCCTGGGGTGAGCAAACTGCCGATGACATTATCAAAGGCACCAAAGCCTTCCTGACCGAATATCCCTATGTTGATAAAAATCGTTTGGGTAACCTGGGCGCTTCTTATGGCGGCTTCATGACCATGTTACTGACAACGAAAACAGATATGTTCAGTGCATCGATTTCGCATGCTGGTATCTCTAATATTACGTCATACTGGGGACAAGGGTGGTGGGGTTACCTCTATTCGGGTGAAGCGTCAAAGCACAGCTTCCCCTGGAATAACGCCAAATTGTACTCGCAGCACAGCCCTGTCTTTAATGCCGATAAAGTAACAACACCACTGCTGCTGTTACACGGCGATGCCGATGTCAATGTACCAGTCGGAGAGAGTCACACTATGTATACCGCACTGAAGCTACTTGGCCAGGATGTTGAACTGATTGAAATTAAGGGCGCGGATCATCAGATATTTGCTCGCGACCGACGTTTTCAGTGGTGGGACACTATGCTCGCCTATTTTGACAAACACCTGAAAGATCAACCTCAATGGTGGCAACACCTATACGGTAAATAAAATCATGGGCAGCACTTAGGTGCTGCCTTTTTTAAAAAAAGCCATTCAACTGTATGATATTTCAGAATTAGCACATTTTTATTCACTTCACAGGTTCATACTAAAGTTTTATTTGCATTGTTTTTTATTTGAAAATAATCAACTTACCCTTCTCAGCCCAGTTTTCTCAGTGCTAATATATAAGTGATTTATTGATAAAGTTACGGTGCTATGAACATTAACGTGCTTCTGGTGGAAGATGACGATCTACTAGCAAAAAGGATCGCAAACCATTTTGCAAATACTGAATTTCAGCTCACGCTGGATAACACCGGTGCACAAGCATTGCAACTCGTTCATAATCAAATCAATGAAGGCAACCCCTTCGACATGGCCATTGTAGATGTTGTATTACCCGCAACGGATGGTCTCAATCTTGCCAAAGAACTCAATACGCTTACCGATATCGGCGTGATCATGCTCTCCAGTCGCGACACACAAGCAGATCGCATTGCTGGTTTAGCTCAGGGCGCGGATGACTACGTCTGTAAACCCGTTGACCTGCTTGAGCTGGAACTTCGAATGCGTGCCCTGTATAAACGTATCGCTGGCAGCAAAGGGGAAGACGAATCTGAAGAATTTATCGAATATGCAGATTTTAAACTTCATCCGGATAACCGGACGCTTATTAATCCGCATGGCGACGAAGCCAGGCTCACAGAAGCGGAGCACAAGGTGCTTATTTGCCTGATTGCGAACGCCGGTAAAGCCACTTCCAGAGCCAAAATTTCAGAAGAAATAGGCCAGCCAGACTGGAGCCCCAGCGACCGAACTGTTGATGTACTTATCGGCAGACTGCGAAAAAAACTCGGCGATGAGAAAGAGCAGAAGCGCATTGTGACGGTTCGTGGCAAAGGCTATATGCTATCCACCTAATCACGCACTTAGCTGTATGTCAGCTGCCCCAATAAACGCTCAAAAGCCCGATAACTGAGTGCTTCTTTCAGGTCGGGAACCGTTATCCCCGGACGATGTGACAAGTCAGCTATCGTTCTGGCTACCTTGATGATGCGATGATAAGAGCGTGGCGAGAGGTTCAGCTTCTCCGTTGCTCGGGCAAGCAGCTGAGCAACATCGGGGGACAGCGTACAATACTGCTCAATTTCCCGGGTCGTCAACCTGGCGTTTGCTTTACCCTGGCGGCTCAACGCAATGCTAAACGCCGCCTCGACTCTGCTACGTATTTGCTCACTGGTCACTTCCGGTGTAGATGATTGCAGTTCCTGCGTGCTGAGTCTGGGTAATTCTATCTGTAAGTCTATCCGGTCGACAAAAGGGCCTGATATTTTACTTAAGTACCTCAATACCTGCTCTGGCGAAGCACGTTTATCAGTATGGCAGCCGGTAGGGCTCGGATTAAGTGCAGCGATGAGCTGAAAACAGGCGGGAAAATCAACTTGCTGTGCAGCACGCGAAATGGTCACCTGCCCCGTTTCCATCGGCTCTCTGAGAGAATCCAGCACCTTACGTTCATATTCAGGCAATTCGTCTAAGAAGAGTACCCCATTGTGCGCCAAAGATATCTCACCAGGCCGGGGATTAGACGAGCCGCCCACCAGGGCAACCGCAGAACAGGTATGGTGAGGCGCACGGAATGGCCTGCTACGCCAATTTTCCAAGCTAAGCTGCTTCCCCGTTAAAGAATACACGGCAGCCGTCTGCAACGCTTGTTCTATGCTCATATTTGGCATAATTCCCGGCATACGCTGTGCCAGCATAGATTTACCTGTGCCCGGAGGACCAAGAAACAAAATATTATGACCTCCTGCTGCGGCAATTTCGAGTGCACGCTTAGCCATAGGTTGCCCTTTAACATCACTCATATCCATCTGCGTGCTGCTGAGCGTATTAGCGGAAGAAATAGGTATACGTTCCTCTGTAAAAGGCAACGATGATTGACCACTCAGATCCAACCACAGAGCATGCAGTGTATTCGCAGCAATGCACTGCTGATACTCAACCAGCTGCGCCATGCCCAGGTTTTCTTCCGGGATATAACAGGTGTGGTGTTCACGCTTGGCAGCCATGACAACCGGGATGATGGCCGTCACAGCTCTTATCTCCCCATTGAGGGCAAGCTCACCATAAAATTCACACCCTTGTGTTGCCTGTTCATTGAGCTGCCCTGATGCAACCAGGATGCCTACTGCTATTGCCAGGTCATAGCGACCGCCTTGCTTAGGCAGATCAGCCGGTGCTAAATTCACTGTGATGCGTTGTTCTGGAAAGATAAAATTCGAGTTATGCAGTGCTGAGCGCACACGCTCTTTAGATTCTTTGACCGATGTTTCCGGCAGGCCCACTATGTTAAAGCTAGGTAAGCCGTTACTCAGATGAACTTCTACCGTGACAACAGGAGACTCAATACCTACCTGAGCACGTGTGAGTATTCTTGCTAATGACATTCCTTGTCCTATGGTTAATCTTTGTAATTAAAGACGTGCAACACAATGCCCCAACGCATAGCTGCCAGTCGGGCAAACAACGTGGTGGCCATCGCCAGCAACATGACAACTTCTGTTGATAAATTAAAGTTTATGAGTTGAGTATAAACTATCCCGCCCAAAATACAGGTGATAGCGTATAACTCGCCCTTAAGTAAAAGCGGAATTTCTCTGGCCAGCACATCCCGGATCACACCACCAAAGCACCCTGTCAAAACGCCCATAATCACAGCAGTTGTATCTGGCATACCAATATCCAGCGCTTTTTGGACCCCCATAACAGCAAAGAAAGCCAACCCAAATGCATCAGCAACTTGCAGATACAATGTGGGGATCTTCTTTTGCCGGTTCAGCGTCCAGATACTAACTGCTATCGCTGAAAAGATAGCGATAAAATAGCTTGAATCATGCAACCAAAAGACCGGAACATCGAGGATCACATCTCTTATAGTCCCGCCCCCTATACCGGTAACAGTTGCCAACACAACCACACCAAATCCATCCATATGCTTACTATAGGCAATTAAGGTACCTGATATGGCAAACACCATTACACCTAACAAATCAAACCAGTGATAAAGCTCAGACATTATTTTCTAGTAAATGAGTAACATGCTTGGATACTAGCTCAGTTTTAACCAATTAAGTAGCTCAAGACAATCTGAAATATAGCGAGAATCGTGCTTTAACACGCCTTTAAACAAGTGTGATTAAAAGCCGAAGAACACTTCGTAGTTCGAAGAGATGAGCGCAAAGAGCCGCATAGATGTGGGGAAGTAGCATACAATTATCGAAATGCGCGATAGAACGCAGATTCATGGATGAATTAAGTGCAAAGTACAATGACAGCGAGCGATGCGAGTACATTTATACCAATTTGCTTAATTAAGTGATCTATTTTGAGGCGAGAAAATAGGGTCGATAACCAGGCAAAAATTTTGCTATTTAGTTGTTCTAAATGAGAAATTTTTAACGCTGTTAGCGTCCTATTTACTCCTTCAAATAGACCAGGTATTAAGTGAAATTGGTATTACTTTGCGCAAGGTGAAATGAGCTATCGTAGAGAACGCAGACCTATTCACAGCGCAAAAAAGACCCCTCCACAGGAAAGTGTCCCCAAAGACTGCTAGATACCAGCTTCATGGAGGAATAGACAACACTGCTCTGTCTACAGCTTTTTAAATTGCACATAGCAAAAAACCCGCTGCATTGCTGCAACGGGTTCATCTAATTGGGCCCTGGCGATGACCTACTTTCACATGGGAAATCCCACACTATCATCGGCGCTGTTTCGTTTCACTACTGAGTTCGGCATGGAGTCAGGTGGTTCCAAAACGCTATTTTCACCAGGAAAATCTTTTCAATTTTTGTTTTAGTTCTTTTTAAAATTAGGAGCTTGGCAATGTCCTACTTTCACATGGGAAACCCCACACTATCATCGGCGCTATTTCGTTTCACTACTGAGTTCGGCATGGGGTCAGGTGGTTCCA